>JACZXL010000162.1 GCA_022571635.1 Planctomycetota bacterium | reverse complement strand
CTCGTGACCATGCTGATCGCGGTGACGATCGGCGCGATATTGGTGACATCCTTTCGACCGGGCGATCTTTCGGATGAAGCGGCGGCCAAGCTTCGCGGCAATGCCCAGGTTGAATACGACAAGTCGGATATCAAGGGCAACGTCGAGGAAGCAGCCGACCGCGGCCAGGACCAGCTCGGCGGAGCTTGGATGAACATTCTGCGCCAGATGGTGCCGCGGAATATCTTTGACGAGATGGCCAAGGGTCGGACGCTGGGCGTCATCATGTTCGCGATACTGTTTGGCTTAGCATTGGCGGCGGGCGGCGAGGCGACCAAACCGGTCGTGCGGCTGTTTGAAGGTCTTTTCGCCGCCGTGATGAAACTGGTTCTGTGGGTCATTTGGCTCACCCCGGCTGGGGTCTTCCTGCTCGTCGCGTGGACGGTCGGCAAGGTGGGCTTTGGAGAGCTGGTTGGCCCGCTGTCCAAGTACATTGCGGTGGTGCTGACGGGCTTGGCCATTCACGGATTCATCGTGCTGCCGCTGATACTCTTGCTGTTCACCCGCAAGAACCCGTATCGGTACATGTTGCAGATGCGGCGGGCCCTGATGACCGCTTTCGGCACCGACTCCAGCGCAGCCACGCTTCCGGTGACGCTTGAAAGCGCCCAGAGCGAGGGCGGGTGCTCCAAGCGGGCCTCCAATTTTGTCCTGCCCTTGGGGGCCACCGTCAACATGGACGGCACCGCGCTTTACGAAGCCGTCGCCGTCGTCTTCCTGTTCCAGCTCTGGGGGATCGATCTCAGCTTCACCGAGCTGCTCATCGTGATCATCACCGCGACCTTGGCGGCCGTCGGCGCGGCCGGCATCCCATCCGCCGGCACCATCACCATGGTCATCGTCATCCTCGCGGTCAATCAAGGCCTGCAAGGTCGAGGCTTCGCTCAATCCGAGTTGCTGCCGACCGCCGCGATCGGCGTGATCATCGGCGTGGATCGCATCGTCGATATGTGCCGAACCACCGTCAACGTGTGGGGCGACGCCGTCGGGGCGAAGATCATCACCAAACTCGCCCCGGACCCCGAGCAGGATTTGGAAGCACCGTAGGGTCCGCTGTGCGGACCATCTTCCCCACCCCAACCGTAGGGTCCGCTGTGCGGACCATTCTTCACGACCCCGAAGCATAGCTGTGCGAACCATTTCTTATCTGAATCATTCTCCGGCTCGCCTTGCGATTTCATCGTACTTGGGAACGTGTGCCTTATCCGATTTGCATGCGCACGCCCAATCTTGCGGATACACGCCCTCGGCCACATAGCGATGGAAGCTTGAGTACCGCCAGTCGTGCGGACACTTGACCAACCCATGCTTGACCGGGTTGTAGTGAATGTAGTCGACATGATTGATCAGATCGTCGTCGCTCCTGATGGCGTGCTCCCAAAAAACGACGTTGCCAAACGCCGCGCCGGCGATTCGCGATGCGCGAATCACTCCTTGGCTGTTCTTTTCCATGACCGGCGAGCCATGCTTTGGTGAACTCCTTCTTGATCCACGCCCAGCGCCGGGAGTAATCACTGTCATCGCCGGGCAGGGTCCAGATCGTGTGAAGGTGATCCGGAAGCAGCACGATCGCTTCGATCATCATTGGCCATTTCTGCCGACACGTTTCGATGGATTCTCTCAGGATACCGCGGGCACGATCGTCGCAAAGGAAGGGTGCGCGGTTTTCCGTTACGACGGTGAAGAAGAAGGTGCCTCCTGGGACGTAGACCCGTCGATAATCGGACATGTAAATATCGTACCGCGCCGAATGGTCCGCACAGCGGACCCTACGAGCTAACAGTGAATACTGCCGGCTACACGATGCCTTGCCCCGCAAGCCAGCGCTCGGCATCCATCGCGGCCTGACAGCCCATGCCCGCCGCCGTCACCGCTTGGCGGTATTCGCTGTCGGCCACGTCGCCGCCGGCAAACACGCCCTCGATGTTCGTTTCGCTGCTGCGGTTGGCCAGCTTGACGTAGCCCGCATCATCAAGCTCGATACCGGAGCCCTTGAGGAAACCCGTGGCCGGCGTGTGACCGATGGCCACGAACAACCCTTTGACGTCCAGCCGCGTTTCATCACCCGTGACGGTGTCCTTGAGCATCACGGCTTCTATCTTTTCCTCGCCAACGACTTCGCTAACAATCTTGTTCCACGCAACCTCAACGTTCGGCAATCCAAGCGTCCGCTCCTGCATGATGTTGGAGGCACGCAGTTTGTCGCGACGATGGATAATCGTCACCTTCGAGGCGAACTTGCTGAGATAGGCCGATTCCTCCATCGCCGTATCGCCACCGCCGACGACCGCCAAGTGCTGATCGCGGAAAACCGGCAGCGCTCCATCACATACAGCACACGCACTCACCCCGCCGCCGGTTTGCGCCAAGCGAAGTTCGTTTTCCTGTCCCAGCCAGTTCGCCGTGGCTCCGGAGGCGATGATGACCGCGTGCCCTTGCACGACCGATCCGTCGGAGGTTGTGAGTTTAAACGGTCGTGACGAGAAGTCACACGACTCGATGTCCTGTCCAACCACGCGCGTTCCAAATCGTTCAGCCTGCTTTTGGAAGTGCTGCATCATCTCCGGGCCGGTGATCCCATCCGGAAAGCCCGGATAGTTCTCGACTTCCGTGGTCAACATGAGCTGCCCGCCGGGCAACACGGGGGCCGGGTTTTGTTTCGGCACGCCGATGAAACAGATCGGATCGAGGTTCGCGCGGGCGGCATAGATTGCGGCCGTCCAGCCGGCCGGTCCGCTGCCGATGATGATCAACTTCTCGACTTCGGCCATGAGGAGAAAACAACTCGAATCCCGGCGCGCCGGGACCGTATTCCCGACCGGTTTTCGTTTGTGGCTGAGAATCAAGCCCTATTGGCGAGAGAGAGCCTTGATGGGGGGCCAGAGGACGAGGTCGCCGTCGAGGCCGTCGTCAGAGTGTTGGCGGGCCCGGCCGTCTTCGTGGTCCTCACCCCGGGCATACAGCACACAATCATCCGGGTCGAGCCACAGCCGAGCGAACGGCGAGTCCAGCGCCGTCCTCGTCTTCAGCCGGCGGAAACGAAGGTGGCCGTACGCTTTGTCGTACGGATCAATGTCCGAGATCTTCCGCACGTATTGCCCGTACAGTTTCTCTTGGTTGTCGGGGTAGGTTCCCAGCTCCTTGCGGTAGGCGCAAAGCCCCGCGGAAAGGATCGTTCCACTCACGCCCGCCACCAACTGATTCCTCACGCCGAAGACAATCTCGATGTTCTGCATCGAGTAAATGACGGCGGCGTAGCGCACGGGGTTTGTTCGCTCGAACTGGGTATCACTATCCAGGATATCATCGTACTGCTGGACTCTCCAGCGCCGCCACCAGTCATCGTAGACAAGCGTCAGACGATCCTTGGACGCGGTGAGGCTGCTGTGAACAGTCGCGATCATCCGCCATCGTCGGGCCGCCCCGAACCGCTCCATCGGCGCGTTCTTGGACTGAACGCCCCCGAACGTCGCCGCGAACTGATCCGGATCGGCCTGTTCCCGATTGTCAAACACCTCATCCAGCAGCGCTTCGGAGATGATCCTGTCGCCCTCGGGGATGGCCAAGTGCTGGCGATCCGGCTTCAGGAACGGCAGCTCAAACACCGCAATGTCCATGTACTGTTCAGGCGTGATGTCGTCGAAGTAGGTGTAGAACACGTCCCGCAGGTTCGCCAACGCATCGACGAGCAGTTGAATGCCGTACAGCTTTTCAACAAGGAATTGGCGATCGCAGAACTGGCGAAGGATGAAGATATGCGCCACCGCCAGGTCAAGGCCTTGCTGCGTCTGGCCGGCTTCGAGCAAGCGATACACTTCAGCCGTCGCAAAGGCCGCGATCGTGTCCACCGCTTGTAAGTAAGGGAACTCACTCCTTCGCAGACTTCCATCGACGGCGATCTGGGCGACGATCCCTGCCTGCCGGTAGGCCGAGTCCACTTCGTCAACGCCGTAGGGCAGACCGATCATGTTCCGGTCTTTGCATTCGAGGATGGCCTCGGCCATTCCCGGGTTGGACTCCGCCCAGCCGCTCACCTGAGACCATCCGCTCATCCCGGGATAGATGGTGTAGAGGTTGAAGTCGTCGCCAACCTCAAAGGGCGGCGGATCGAGCGTGAGATACGCGTCGAAGAGCACGCGATAGCTCTTGATCGTCTCGCTTCCCCGGATCGTGTCGTGGTCGTTGAGTTTTTGGATGACGGGTTGGTGCTGGCCGGCGACAGGCAGAGCCATCGCCAAGCCGAACCCAAGACCAACCCACGACATCGCGCCCAATCGAAAACGGTTCATGCAGTCCGTCCTTGTTCGTTAAGTCCCGGTCTGTAGCCTCGAACCCAGCATCGTACACGCTCTGCGGGCGCCAGTCAGCCCTTTACCGCTCGGTCTGGCCTCGCCACAGCACCCAAAGGGCATCGACGATACCATCCCCCGGTTCCCTCGGCCCTGTGCGCCGCCCTTGCCAGGTAAGGAGATCGATGCCGATGATCGTCGGCGTTCCCACCGAAGTAAAGGCTGATGAGTACCGCGTCGGGCTTCGACCCGTCGGCTCGGAACTGTTGACCCGACAGGGCCATCGCGTCCTCATCCAGGCTGGGGCCGGCGTCGAGGCCGGATTTCCCGACCAGGAGTATGACGCTGCGGGCGCTCAGATCGTTCCCTCGGCCCAGGACCTTTGGGCCCAGGCGGACATGATCGTCAAGGTCAAGGAGCCTCAGCCGGGCGAGGTCGACCTCATCCGTCCGGGGCAGGTCGTCTTCACCTACTTTCACTTCGCCTCGGACAAAAAGCTCACCCTGGGGTGTTTGGATCGCCAGTGCATCGCTGTGGCCTACGAGACGCTGACCGACGACGAAGGCCGGCTGCCGTTGCTGACCCCCATGAGCGAGATCGCGGGCAAACTGTCAATCCAGGAGGGGGCTGACTATCTGGAGAATCCCCACGGCGGGCGGGGCGTGCTGCTGGGGGGCGTGCCCGGCGTCGAGCCGGGGTGCGTGCTCGTGCTGGGCGGGGGCGTCGTCGGCACCTGGGCGGCTCGGATCGCCGCCGGCATGGGTGCCAACGTCATCATCCTCGATATCGACCTCGATCGCCTGCGCCACCTCGATGAAACCATGCCCACCAACGTCGATACCGTCTACTCCGACCCCCATGCGATCCGAGAATATCTACCGCAAGCTGACCTCGTCGTGGGGGCTGTACTCATTCCGGGGGCGAAGGCGCCGCATTTGATCTCGCGCGACGATCTGAAGCGCATGAAGCCCGGCTCCGTCATCGTGGATGTCGCCATCGACCAGGGGGGCTGCGTCGAGACGGCCCGCATGACCACGCACACCGACCCCGTGTACACCGTTGAAAACGTCATTCACTACTGCGTGGGCAACATGCCCGGCGCCGTCGCCCGCACCGCGACCCAAGCCCTCACCAACGCCACCTTGCCCTGGGTGCTCAAGCTCGCCGAGCATGGCCCGGATGAATTGGCCTGCATGGACCACAACTTCGCCAATGCGGTGAACACCAACCGCGGCGTGCTGACCAACAAGCCGGTCGCCCAAGCCCACGATCTGACGTTCGAAGCGCTGCCGGTGTGATCGGCAACCAAGCGTCGCCAGCGCGCACAAAAATGACGACGCGCCGCGACCGCGCCGGCGCGCGCAACCCCGAAAATCAAAAAACCGGTCGGCGACAAACCTCGATTCGGTACTGCCAGCGACGGTCGGTTCGATGGGCGCGCGCAGGATCGGTCGCGCGGCGGGTGTGGCGCGCGCCAGACTGACCGCGCCGGTCGTTCACAGTGCTTACCTTCGCCCTTCGGGGGGCTAACTTTGCTTACTTGAACGAGTTGGAGGCTTAACTTTGCTCAATTCGGACCATCCCTGCGCGCGCCGGGAGATTTGCGCGCGCAGGAGAGGACTCACCGCAGAGCCGCAGAGGACACAGAGGGGCGAAGAAGGAGTCAGGGGTTAGGGGTCAGGAGTTCGGAGACCCCAAGCCTCAGGCCTCAAGCCTTCTTTCGCCACAGATGAACACAGATGGACATGGATGAGGTGGAAAGAGGGAGAGTTAGGGGTTAGGAGTCAGGGGTCAGGAGTTCGGAGACCTCAAGCCTCAAGCCTCAAGCCTCAAGCCTTCTTCCCGCCACGGATGGACACGGATGATCCTCGATAGGAGCGGGGAGTGAGTTCCCGATTCGATCTGGATGTCAGCCCCAGTGAGCCGGGCTGTGTCAGCCCGGTGGACGCCCGACGTCATACCGCGTCCGAACGCCAGGTGTATGCGACGTCCACCGGGGCGACCCGCCCCGGCTCGCTCGCCCGGGCGGTTGTTTTGACAGAATTCGGGATTTGATGAGCCACATGGGGGCTGAATCTCGCTTACCGAGATGAGGGGTCGGTGTTTTGTGAGCTTGGCGCACGCCATTCGCCGGCGAAGAAATGAGGACAACCGCTTGTGCGACATAAGGTTATGGCAAGAACCGGGGCGGCCTCGGAGGCCAAATCGGCGGTGTTTTTCACATTTGCTTTGCCCCGCGCAGCCGGTTTCTGCGCGTTAGGGAATAGGCGGCGAGATCGCAGAGCCCGCCCGGCGGAACGAGGACCGTTTAGAATCTGACACCCGAAGGAGGTCCCAACGAGGTGCGCAGGCCGGTCCGAGATAATACGGAAGGTGAGGTATGGCTTTTTGCCCAGGTAGGAGCGAAGCTGAAGCTCAGCAACGCCGGCTGGGAGTCGGCCCGAGCCCAGGCCGGGAGAATCAGGTGGAACGAGATTGTGACTTCACAGAGCGAATACGCACTTGACGGCGGCGAAATGGAGCATCATGCCCATGTTGCGGGGGCTTCCCTCGCAAGAGCGCAGGGCCGGGTACATTCATCAGCGGCACCGTCGGCGATTGTTATGATCAATGCAGTATCTGCTGCCAAACCAAGAGATGAAGGGCGAAGAACAATGCGAACCCAATTCCGAAACGGATTGATGCTATTGACGTTGGTCGGGGGCGTTAGTTCCGTCAGTGTTCAAACGACGCCCGCTGTGCCAGTCGCAGACTTCAGCGGGTTCGAGTACAAGTTCCCGAACCGCTACGTCCTGCTGGGTAAGCGCTCGATTGAGCACGATGGGACCGGGGGGTTCATCGCGTCGTTGACGGACGACAACTCGTCGGTCGCGCAGGACTCGACCTTGTCTTCGGCATTAATCGGTGGGCTCATGTCGGCCCAAACTCAGCAGCCTAAAGCGGGTCATGATGGAAACGAGATGTGTTCGGTACTGTCAACGGTCATTCGCGTAAGCGAGATGACGCCAGCTGTTATCAGCGGTGTTTTGTCGCGGTCAGGGGCCGACGACGTGGGGTTGGCAATTGTGTCTATAAGCGGTCACCCCCCCGGTTTCTTCTTCGTACTAAAGCCTGGCGGGGAAGACATTGAGTTTGAGGAAGAACTCGTGTTCTTGCCCGGTATCGACTACTTTTTGGATGCGTTTGCGTCCCTCCCGCCCGACACTGCGGATACGCAGGCCGTCGAAATTGCGGCAGAGTTCTCGATCGAGCCGGGGGGGGGGCCGGAGGAGCCTGCTGCCTGCCTGATCATACGTGTGTAGTGGAGTCACAGTTGGGATGCGCACTCCTGGATGGTATCTTCTTTCCGGGCACAACCGGGTGCGACGATCCGTCGATCGATCGCAATGGCGACGGTATCCCAGACGAATGTGAGACTGGTGCGTGCTGCTTGCAAGATGAAGGCCATTTCTTCTTCCCATGCCTGGACCCCGTGACCAAGGCGGAGTGCGAGGCACGTGGTGGGTGGTTTGAAGGTCCGGACACTCGCTGTGAGTTCGTTAACTGTGGTGCATGTTGCAACTTCAGTCCCCCTCCAGACAACTTCTGCGAGTATGTGGGCATGGTGACCTGTGGTTCGCGAGGGTCACCTTGGGGATACGGTGGTGTTGGATCGATCTGTCCAGATCTTTGTCTCATTAGCGGCAATTCAACCTGTTTGACGTCCGCGCCGATCTTCGATCTCCCCACCACGATCATGGGCTCGACGATGTGGGGTGGAGTTGATGAAGACGCTCCGGAGTGCGGGCCACCGATCGAGAGTGACGGGGTGTGGTACATCATCGTGAACGCACCTGGGAGCGAGATCACCGCATCACTGTGCAGCGATGCCTCGTTCGACACGAGGATCAGCGTCTACTGCGGCCCGTGCAGCGATCTTGCCTGCCTCGCTGGCGACGACGACGGGTGTATCGAGACTGGTCGGAGTACGGTGACCTGGTGCGCTCAGGCCGGATCGACTTACCGTATTCTTGTTCACGGTGCCTTTGGCGAAGTCGGTGACTTCACGCTGCAGGTCGACGAAGGCCCTCCCTGTGAAGACGCCATCGAGTGCTCCTGCCTAGGGGATCTCGACGGCGACTGTATGGTCGGTGTGAAGGACCTGCTGATACTACTGGGGAACTGGGGGCTGTGTGGGGATTGCAACGACTGCCCGGCTGATCTGGATGGCGATTGCTCCGTCGGCGTTAAGGATCTGCTCATCTTGCTGGGGAATTGGGGGTGATGCCCGCCGAAGGGAGATTGTCCCGCGGACTTCGATAGCAGCGGCGACGTTGGCGTGAAGGATCTGCTCTTCTTGCTTGGCGCCTGGGGCCCCTGCCCGTAAACGG
>JACZXL010000161.1 GCA_022571635.1 Planctomycetota bacterium | reverse complement strand
GGTTCGGTCACGGTGTTGCTCAACGATTCGCCGCCGCTTCCTGAACCATGCCCGGCGGACTTCGACAACAGCGGCGACGTTGGCGTGAAGGATCTGCTCTTCTTGCTGGGGGCATGGGGGCTGTGCCCGAAGCAGGGAGATTGTCCCGCCGACTTCGACAACACCGGCGACGTTGGCGTTAAGGATCTGCTCTTCTTGCTGGGCGCCTGGGGGCCCTGCCTGTGAAGAAGGCCCCGATGGAATCGGGATCTCCGCTACGCTTCGACATCAGGAAGAAGGCATCGAGGGGGAACAAGAAGGCACTAGGCATTTGGCACTAGGCAAGATATTGAGCGCCGTGTTTCGCCGGCGGGCTTGACCCGCGGGTGGTGATTGGAGCGACGTGCCGTTTCGCCGATGGCATCATGGCATCGTGGCGAAAAGAAGGCACGTGGGGATTCGCTGGCAGTGGTAGCCGGACGCAACTTTCAGAGCCGTGGCGTCTCGCCGCGGAGTCGAACCCGAGCCTCAACGGCGAGGGTTCGACCATCCGTAGGACACCCTTTGAGCCTGCCCGATAACAAGCCAGTCAGGCCAGGGCCTGACCTACGCACTCCAGGCGCGAAAGAAGCTGGAATTTGGGCTTGAATATCGTGGGCGGGCGTTACACTGGTATGCCAATGGCTGGCCGACGGAGCCTGACGAAGCCATATGAGAAATGTCGCTTCAAGCAGAGGAGAAAAGGATGCGACAACTAAGAACGCTACTTCTTGCCGTGGCAGCAGCAGTCCTGAGCACCGCCCCGGCTCACGCCGACGAAATCACCTGGACTGGCGCTGGCGACGGCACGGCATTCGCCGATCCGCTCAACTGGAACACCATGAGCGTCCCCGGGCAGTTCGACACGGCGATCTTCAACATCAGCTTCCCACTCGTCACACTCGGAGGCAGTGTCGAAAACGAGCGCCTCAGCGTGCTTCAGCTCGGTGTCGGTATGCTGAACCTGAGCGGAGGCAGCTACAGCCTGTTGGGTTCCCGGCTGCCATCCATCGAGATCGAAGGAACCATTGAGATCTCCGATGGCCAACTCTTCAGCACCAATGACGCGTTGATTCATCCGTCCGGTTCCCTGACCCTGTCAGACCTGCAATGGGACCATTCGGGTGAGCTCAACGTCCAGGGCTCGCTGACGCTTTCCCCCGTGTTCAACTTTACCTCTGTGACCAGCAGTCAGGGGTTCCTCGCGCCCGGCAGCACAGTGACGATCATGACCGACAGTTCCTGGGAGATCGCCGACTTCCTGGATATCAACGGTTCGCTCTCGATGTCCTCTCAAAGCAGTGTCGTCAGCAGCAAAGCGGAAATTGGCGCGAGCGGCTCAGTGACGATGGAGGAAGCAAGCTGGATCAACAACAGCTTCCTCGGGATTGATGGTTCGCTGGAACTGATCGACAAGAGTACATTAACCAGCAGCGGCGCGCAAATCGGTGCCAACGGCTCGGTCATTATCGACACCGATTCATTCTGGTCGGTTGACGACTTCTTGACTATGTTCGGCGGGGGCGACGCTTCGCTAACAATCTCGAACTTTGCATCAGTCACGGCTACGGTCTTCCAGGCAGGAATGGACGCTGGATTGATCTCATTAACCATCGACAACGGTGGCTCGCTGTTCCTCAGTGAGGAGCTCCAGAACACGACCCTCGCAGGACACGCCGACTCAATCGTCACGGTGATCGTCGATGACGGCAACTGGTTCAATGTCGGGCCAATGAACATCGGTGAAGGCGGTTCGGCTTCTCTCACCATTTTGAACCACGGCAATGTATTTTGCAGTGAAGCTCAGATCGCCAGCCAATCCGGTTCCGTGGGGACGGTGACCGTTACCGGCACTGACTCAAAGAACACCCATACCAGTTGGGAGATCACGGGCGAGCTTCAGGTCGGCAACGGCGGCACAGGCTCACTTCTCATCGAGAACGGCGCCGAGGTGAACAGTGGCTCAGGACGCATCGGACAAGAGGACGGGCTCCCCGGCACCGTCACCGTGACCGGCTCTGACTCGGATTGGGAAATCGTGGGCGAACTGGACATCAGCCCCGGCGACCTCACCATCTCCGCCGGAGGCTTTGTGTCCAGTGGCGACGGTTTCATCGGCGGCGGAGAAGCCGGGAGCGCCACCGTGACCGGGGGGGGCTCGGCATGGTTCAATACCGGCCTGTTCATCATCGGCACCGAAGGCACCGGGTCGCTCGATATTGCCGACAGTGGCCTGGTGTTGAGTGACTCGGGCTTTCTCGGCCTTTTTCCCGGCTCCAACGGCATGGTGACAGTCGATGGGCCTGGCTCGACCTGGATCGACTTGTCGGATCTTTTCGTCGGCGATTTCGGCTCCGGGACACTGAACATTACCAACGGCGGGTCCGTTTTCAATACCGCCGGCTTCGTGGGCAGCTTCGCCGGATCCGATGGCGCCGCGATCGTCGATGGTCCCGGATCAACCTGGACCAACTTGGTCTCGCTGGCCGTCGGCAACTTTGGCATCGGTTCGCTCACCGTCAGCAATGGGGGCACCGCAGCCGCGCTACAAATCACAGTCACCGACACTGGAGAGGTCCACGGCGATGGCATCCTTGCTGGGAATGTCACGAATTCCGGTCTCGCCAGCCCCGGCCTGTCCATCGGCACGCTCAACATCCAGGGCGACTATCTTCAAACCCCCACTGGCGTGCTAGACATCGAGCTGAGCGCATCCGGGGGCGACCGTCTCGCCATCACCGGCCACGCCGAGCTGTCCAATACGACGCTCATGCTCTCGGTGGTCAGCGGCGACGAGCCAAGCGTCGGGCAGATGTTCACTATTCTCACCGCAGCCTCGATCAGCGGCCAAGATTTTACGGTGATCGACGATGGAGGACAATACAAAGTGACCTACAGCCCGACCGACGTTGTGGTCACTGTCGTAGCGCTGCCGCCGTTACCCTGCCCGGCTGATATCGACAACACCGGCGACGTCGGCGTGAAGGATCTGCTCTTCTTGCTGGGCGCCTGGGGGCCGTGCCCGAAGAAGGGAGATTGCCTCGCCGACTTCGACAACAGCGGCGACGTTGGCGTGAAGGATCTGCTCTTCTTGCTGGGCGCCTGGGGCCCCTGCCTGTGAAGATCGCATCGTGGGATCAGTTGTCAGTTGTCAGTTGTCAGTTGTCAGTTGTCAGTTGTCAGTGCTCTCTGTGACGTCTCCGATCTTTCGCAATTCCATACTCATTCTTCTCCGTGCCTCAGTGTCTCCGTGGTGAATCTTATGAAGAAGGCATCGTGGCATCGTGAAGGAGAACCCCGGGTGTGTTCACCCGGGGCTAACTGACCAGCTACACCTTGATCCGCTTCCAGCCGCCGTGGTAGAAGCGAGCGGCGAACAAGCCGCAGCGGATGACCAGCTCACCGCACATGCCGAGCCAGATGCCGGTCAATCCCATTTCCAGGTGTACGCCGAGCCACCACGCCGCCGGCAGGCGAATGCCATAGCTCGAAGCGGAGGTGATCAGGAACGACCATCGGGTATCGCCGACGCCGCGCAGCGCTTGGCGGAACACCATCGTGATCGCGAAGAACACTTGCACAACACCGGCAATGAAAAGCAGCGGCGGCACTTCTTTGAGATGCAGTTCATCGTCGCTGATAATTCTCGTTAGAAACTCGCCGCCGAACATAAATACCAGCCCCAGCAGACCCATAAGTACACTGGCGATAGCGGTGCATACCAAGATTGCGCGCTGGGCCATGGGCGCATTGCCTGCCCCGAGATATTGCCCCGCCAGCGCGCCGGCGGCGGTCCCCACCGCGAAACCCGGTAGGAAACTAAAGGCCTCCCAGCGAATCGCAATCAAGTGCGCCCCCTGCAACCCGCCCGCAGCGACGCCGTTGGCGCTTGCGTTCACCGCGACCATTCCGATGAATAGCAGCACAACGATATTCGCCGCCCACATCATGAAGCTATCAAAGAAGCCCGGCAGGCCGATACGAATAAGCCGACCCGAAACCGGTGCGTTCGGCTTCATCTCAGCGATTTCAAGACGCAGGTCTTTCACGCCGTGAAGCAAAACCCACATCGTCATCAGCGCACCGAAGGCGTAGCTGACGGCCGTACCGACGGCGATCCCTCCAACGTGCATATCGAACGAGAAGGGATTCTCGAACGTCCTTTGGCCAAAGGTCAGATCCACACCGGAGAGCGCCCACGACACAAGTATATTGACGACGTTCACGCCGATGGCGATCAATGACGGCAGCATGGTCTCACCGGCCCCATAAAGGCACATGGCCCCCACGAGCATGAAGCCGGCCGCGGGCAGGGAGACCGCAATGATGCGAACGTATTGTGAAAGCAGAGCGGTGACCTCGGCGTCAAGCTTGCAGAGCGCGGCTAGGGGTCCAACGCCGAACCACATCGCCATGCCCACGACAACGCCCCACGCGACGCTGAGCATGACCGCCTGCCCCAGTGCTCTTCGTGCATCGAGCAGATTGCCCGCACCCATATCTCGGGCGATGATCGCCTGGCCCCCGATTCCCAACCCCGTCATGGCGATCAATATGAACCACGTCACGTACGCGCCGACGCTGATGGCATCAAGCGCTTGCAGTGCGATTTCGTCGGGTAATCGCCCGGCCAACATCGAATCAACGAGCCCGACACACGCCTGCATCGTCTGCTGGAGAAGCACGGGCAGGGCCACGATCCAGATCGCCGCCCACAGCGTCTTGCCCGCCAGTTTGCCGGAGCGAATCTCCCCGTTGCCCTGGGCGTTCGTTTCTAAATGAGACGGCTCGTTAGACAATGCGGGCGATTGTAGCAACCCGCTCGCACAGGCTCGGCCTACGGATCCACGAGCACCTTCAGAACGCCGGGCTGACTGGCGGCCGTCAAGAGCGCCGGGCCGTCGGCGAGACTCATGCGCTTGCCGATCAGGCTCACCACGTCCACTTCGCCTTGAGCGAGCATGGAGATCGCCTGCGCCACCGGGCCGAAACGAGAGCCGAGCACCGTCAGCTCATTCACCACAACCGGGCTCAGGTTCGCGGCGCTGATCGCATCGGCCTGCGTCGATAGGAGTGTCTTGACCAGAATCGTGCCGCGCGGTCGCACAAGCTGCGTCGCCAATTCCAAACCGGTCGGCGAACCGGTGCAATCGACGACAATGTCCTGGTCAGCGCGCCGGCCGATGTCATCAATGTGGCGGTGCTTAACGCCCCACTTCTCGCAGAGCGCCAACTTCTCGGAGTACCGCCCGACCAGCCGCACCGACGCGTTGAGCTTGGCCATCACCTGCACCGTCAACAGCCCCAACGGCCCGTCGCCGAGGACGGTGATATACGGCCGACCTTCGATGGTGAGCTGGCGGGCCGCCTGAATCGCTGCCGCCAGACTGTGCGCGAACACAGCGTGGTCGTCATCGACCGAGTCCGGCACCGCCGCCAGATTGTTGACCGGCAGGAGAAATGAATCGGCCAGACACCCGTCGCGCCCCTGCAAACCCAGGACCGTGCGCTGCCGGCAATGTCCACTCAGACCGCCATGGCACATATCACACTGGCCGCAGACGGCGTCGATCGACCCCACGACGCGCTGTCCCATCAGTTCACGCCGCGCGTCGTCGTTCATCGACTCGACCACACCGACGAACTCGTGCCCAAGCGTGCCGGTGAACCCGAACAGTCCCTTGCACACTTCCAGATCGGTCGCGCTGACGGCCGCCTTGGTGGTGCGTATGACCGCCTCGCCGGGCGCGGGTTCCGGCAGCGCGTGGTTCGTCTCCAACCGCACGTCGGCGCCGTCGAATCGAAGCGCACGGATCGTCGTGCCAACCACAGCCCCTGGTTGGAGCGGTGTCGAGTCAGCCGCCTGATTCATCTGGTTTCATCTCGTCGTCGTCTTCGTAGGTCCGGCGCTCGCCTGCGGGGCGTAGGCCGGCCGGCGGCGCGGGCTGCTCGAATGTCGTACTCGACCAAAACGCCAGCCGCTCCAGCCACGTCTCATCGCGCTGGTACGTCGGATACAAGTATTCCCGTTGGCCGGCGAAGGGTTCAGGTGTGTTGTTGTACCACGCCAGCCACGCTCGCGCATCGAGCCGGAAGTCCTCGCCCGTCAATGTTTGCAACGACGTGAGGGCGGCAAGGTTCAGGGCCAGCTCTCGGTCGTCCAGTGCGCCGACTAATCCTTGGAACACGCGGTCCTGCGCATATTGGCCGACCGCCACCGCGGCCGCGATCCTCGTGTCCGTCTGTTCCTCGTCCCGGCGCAGTACGTCAAGCAAGTCGGACACAACCGCGGCGTTATGGATGCGCTGCAGCGCCTGGGCCGCCGCCCATTTCACTTGCGGATTCTCGTGGTCCAGGGATACCGCGATAATGATCGCATCGTCCGGCACGCCGTGTCGACCTAACGCCGCCAGCGCCACCGCCTTGGCCAGTGGGTCACGCTCGTGGAGCGCCATGTCGCGGTAGATTTCGAGATATGGTTCGCCCCCGCCGAAGGGTGAGTTGGAGATCAGCAGCGTCCCCCGTCGGCGGTCGTCCGGATCATGCGGCGCGATCATCAAGCGGGCCGCTTCCGTGGGTGTGGGCGGCATGAACTCCTCGGTGAACGCGCTAAAATCCTGGCCGATCGTATCGCAGCCCGTCGCCGCCCACAGCACGGCCGCGCCGCACACAAGACCCGCCGACCCCGACCCTATCCTGCTGCCAATACCCACGCGAGACATGACTCGATCCTTTCCAACTTTCCAGGCCACAGTCTAAACGATCGGCCGCCCGCCCGCGACCCCGCCAACCTTCACCCCGCCCCCCGCGGGACGCTGGCGAAGCCATCGGACTTGGCCCCATGGGGTCCTGGGGTCAGGGGGTCCAGCGGGCCGGGATCGAGGCGTGGTCACTTCAGTGACCACGCAAATCACAGCGCAACGCAATACCACCAAACCGACGCCCACGGACTTCCGCGGGCCAATCCGTGCGCTTCTTGACCGCCCAGTACCTTCTTCTTCCCCCCACGATGCCTCGATGCCTTCTTCAAACCCCCTCTCCCCCTGGGAGAGGGCTGGGGTGAGGGTTCTTTTAGTTCCTCGATGCCACGATGCCACCACCGACACGGCGGGTCGCTCCGGTCCCCCCGGCGGGTCAAGCCCGCCGGCGAAACACGGCGCTCAGTGTCTTGCCTAGTGCCAAATGCCTAATACCTAGTGCCTTCTTCTCCCCCCTTGATGCCTCGATGCCTTCTTTCTGATGTCGAAGCGTAGCGGAGATCCCGATTCCATCGGGGCCTTCTTCATGGACACGGACCCCAGTTGCCGAGCAAGATGAGCAGGTCCTTCACGCCAACGTCGCCGGTGTTGTCGAAGTCGGCGGGGCAGCCTCCCTTCGGCGGGCACGGCCCCCAAGCGCCCAGCAAGATGAGCAGGTCCTTCACGCCGACGTCGCCGCTGTTGTCAAGGTCCCACAGGCACACAGAAGCATTAAAAAGGTATGCCGAGCCGGAGGCGAAGCCGTTGTCGTCGTCCAGGAGGGCCCCGACGATGCCGGTCTCCCCACTGATCGCGACACGGTAGCCGAACCAGTCGTCGGTCGCGCCGTCGTCGGCCAGGAGCATGGCGATCTGGACGCCCGTAGTGGTGTCGAAGAGGTAGGCGGAGCCAGAGCTCGAGCCGTTGTCGTCGTCAAAGGGGGCCCCGGCGATCGCGGTGGCGCCGCTGATCGCGACGGAGAAGCCGAAGATGTCGGCGAACGCGCCGTCGTTGGCCAGGAGCTTGGCGATCTGCCGGCCCGAGGTGGCGTCAAAGAGGTAGGCGGAGCCGGAGTTGGCGCTGTTGTCGTCGTCACGGTAGGACCCGACGATGGCGGTGTCGCCGCTGATCGCGACGGAGCCGCCGAACCAGTCGCCCGCCGCGCCGTCGTTGGCCGGGAGCTTGAAGAGCTGCTGGCCCGTGGTGATGTCGAAGAGATAGGCCGAGCCGGTGTTGCTGCCGTTGTCGTCGTGCCAGAAGGCCCCGACGATGGCGGTGGCGCCACTGATCGCGACGGAGACGCCGAACCGGTCGTCCGCCGCGCCGTCATCAGGCAGGAGCTTGAAGAGCTGCCGGCCCGTGGTGGTGTCAAAAAGGTAGGCGGAGCCGGAGTCGATGCCGTTGTCGTCATCCTCCCCTGCCCCGACGATGGCGGTGTCGCCGGAGATCGCGACCCGGAAGCCGAAGGAGTCGAACGCCGCGCCGTCGTTGGGGAGAAGCTTGAATAGCTGCTGGCCCGTGGTGGTGTCGAAGAGGTAGGCGGAGCCGGAGTTGTCGCCGTTGTCGTCGTCACGGTAGGACCCGACGATGGCGGTGTCGCCGCTGATCGCGACGGAGACACCGAACCAGTCGCCCGCCGCGCCGTCGTTGGCCAGGAGCTTGAAGAGCTGCTGGCCCGTGGTGATGTCGAAGAGGTAGGCCGAGCCGGAGTCGATGCCGTTGTCGTCGTGCGCATTGGCCCCAACGATAGCGGTCGCGCCGCTGATCGCGACGGACCTGCCGAACTGGTCGTCCGCCGCACCGTCGTCGGGCAGGAGCTTGGCAAGTTGGTCGCCGAGGTCGGCGTAGGCCGGGGCGGTGCTTAGGACTGATGCGGCCGCGGCAAGAAGTGGCGCGATGAGATTTCGCATGTCCGTCCTCTCTGCTTGAACCGAGATTCCCGATATCGCGTCGTCAGGGGTCGATCGCCGAGCTATTGGCATACCAGTGTAACGCG
>JACZXL010000160.1 GCA_022571635.1 Planctomycetota bacterium | reverse complement strand
TTGTAGGCTTTGGGCTGCTCCTCGGCCAGCCCCTTCCAGCTTCGCGCGCGGACCACAATACCCTTGGCGAGCAGCTCCTGGTCGATGCGGCGTCCGCGTGCGTCCTTGGCGGCAGCGGTGCGGCTCATGGCTCGGCCGGCCCCGTGGCAGGTCGTCCCGAAGCTCCGTTCCATACTCCCGGGCGCGCCGGCCAAAATCCAACTCGCTCGCCCCATGTCGCCGGGAATGATGACGGGCTGGCCGATCTCGCGGTACCGCTGGGGCAGCTCCGGATGGCCGGGGGGAAAGGCCCGAGTGGCGCCCTTGCGATGCACACAGACGGTCTTGACTTTCCCATCCACGCGATGTTGCTCGAACTTCGCGATGTTGTGGGCAATGTCGTACACCAATTGCATATCCATATCCGACCACGATCGGCCGAAGACATCTTGGAATACTTCGCGCGTCTGCCACATGAGCAGTTGCCGATTGCAGAAGGCGAAGTTCGCCGCCGCCCGCATCGAACCAATGTAGTGCTGACCCTCGGGACTGTTGATCGGAGCACAGGCGAGCTGACGATCGGGCAACTCGATGCCGTGTACGGCCGGGACCGATCGGAACATCCGCAACGCGTCGTCGCAGACCTGGTACCCGAGTCCGCGCGAGCCGGAATGGATAAGCACGCAGACCATGTCCTTCTCCAGCTCCATAGCGGCGGCGGCCCGCTCGTCGACGATCTGATCGACGACCTGAACCTCCAGGAAATGGTTGCCGGCGCCGAGCGTTCCGCACTGATTCGCGCCTCGTTCCAATGCGCGATCGCTGACATTGGTCGGCAGAGCCTCGTCGATGCACCCCCGCGCCTCGGTGCAATCCACATCGCGCTCGGTCGCCAGACCGCGCTGGTAAAGGAACCCCACGCCCTCGGCCAGTAGTTGCTGCAACTCACTGGGACCGAAGTGGTACTTCCCCGAGCGTCCCACCCCGGTCGGGATGCGGCGATACAGCGTCTCGACCAGGGTTTTGAGACGTGGTTGAACTTCATCAACGCGCAGATTGGTCCGCATCAGCCGCACGCCACAGTTGATGTCGTACCCAACGCCCCCGGGCGAAACGACGCCGTCCTCCGCCGGGTCGGTTGCGCAGACCCCGCCGATGCAGAACCCATACCCCCAGTGGATATCCGGCATGGCGAAGCTCGCCGTCTGGATACCCGGCAAAAAGGCCACGTTAGCGACTTGCTCCAGCGCTTGATCACCCTTGATCTGCTCAATGAGCCGGTCGTCGGCGAATATCAGGCCGTCCACGCGCATGCCGGGCTTGTAGCGCTTGGGGATTCGCCAGCAGCATGCGTCGACTTGTTCGAGCGGAATCGTGTTCGCATTCGCCGGCATGGTGTCTGACTTCCTATGGTTGCCCGCCGTGGTCAGTCAAATATCAACGATCACTTCGGCCATCCACCCGGGCCCGTCGCGCCGAACCGTCAACCCATGATAGGTGATCGCTTTGACTTCGTGGTCGAGCCGATGCCTCGTCTCATCGACCGTCTCGCCATGTGCCGTCGCTTCCAGCTTGTGCTCGGCGGTGATCCGCACGTCAAACTCAACAAACAGAAGATGCTTTGTGTCGAAGACGAACAGCAATTCCGCGAGCCAGTCGACCAATAATTCGGTCGGGTTATCCGCCTCCATACAGAACGTGCATTGACGCCCCGGCCGGACGTCGTCCATATTCTCGACGATCAGAGAGAAGAGCCCTCGTGCGGCCTCCGCAAAGAGACCGTTGAGATCAGCCGCTGTGATCCGCAATCCGACGTCAGCAGTGTGATCAAACAACTCGTACATCAGGCGTTCTCTCCCCGCTACAGCGTAGACCAACGGCCGCCCGGTGTACACGGGCGCCGCCAAGGAGCAGCTTTGCCGTCCTCAAGACGAACGCCACATCTTGGGAAGCGAGGTTTGCACCGCTCGATACACGGGACAGATCAATCGAGACCAGATTACTACCCACCGTTCTCGCGGACTGGGTGAACGGTCGCTCTCGTCGTACTTCGTCAGGGGGCAGGGATACCGGCTTCGTGATGGGTAACTGTCGCTCGTTATTCAAGGTCAAGGTCGAGGTGCAAGACACGGCAGGTCAGTTGCCATCGGAGCGGGAGATCGGAACTGGGTCGGGTAGGAACGACGCAAACCGCGGATCAAGCTCGGCGGCGCGGCGCAGATGATGCTGGGCCTCCGCGGCGAGGCCGAGTTGCAGTAGAACACGTGCAAGGTTGAAGTGCGGCTCGGCGTATGTCGGCCGGAGCTTGATTGCGTGCTGAAAAGCCTCACGCGCGGCGTCGTGTTCACCGCGCTTGGCCAGCAGAAACCCGAGGTTGTTGTGGCTTTCAGGATCGCGCGGATCGAGACGGATCGCCTCGCGATACTGCTCGATCGCCTCGCCCTCGTGTCCCATTGCCGCCAACATCACGCCAAGATTGTAATGGGCCGGCGCGGAGCTTGGATCAATCTCGAGCGCGGTGCGCAGCTGCGCCGCTGCTTGTTCCAGATCACCTCCGGACGCGAAGACCTCTGACAGCGCGAGATGAATACCGGCAGCATCGGGTCGTTCAACAAGCGCAGCACGATATTCGGTTACCGCAAGAGCGCGATCACCCGCGGTCAGGGCGATTCCAGCCAGAACCCGGTGCGCTTCCGCCCGCACGTGACTTATTTTCACATGACCCTCGTCCGCACCTGTGGCCGAAGCGACGATCGAAAGCTCACGACGCGCCTCTTCGATCCGTCCGCAGCGGGCCAGAACGCGCGCCAGTTGAAGACGCGATTCATGGTCACGCGCATCGCGCGCCAGGATGCGCCGATAGTACGGCTCAGCCGGCGTCGGCGGAGTGGAAAACGAATACAACGACGCCAACCGGTGGTCCAGCCGAGGTGACTTGAAGAGCCCCCACCGCTCGCACGATTTGAAGTGTCCCAAAGAGGCGGCCACCAACGTCATCGGCGGGTTCGTGCCCTCGTGATTGAGATACCACGCGATGCGATCGAATCCGCGTCCACCTTGAAACTCGTGGTACCGAATGAAAGCGCTGTGAATGACAAACGCCCCAAGCACGGTCATCAACACCGCGAAGCTGATGCCCGAGGCCGTGACGCGGTTTGAGCGTTTGAGTTGGAATTGGTTGAGGCGAACGTGCGGTCGCGTGGCGAGCCTCAACGTCAACACGGCCAGGTAGGCGAAGATACCACCGAGTCCGAGCGTCATAAGGAACGGCACGAGGTCGTACAGCCCACGAAAGATCAGCAGCGTCGCCACGAATACGACCGCCATCACTACGTCCTCTGACAGCGTGAAGTCGTAGGGAAGGCGTCGGCGACCAACGCGACTGAACGAGCGCAGCAATGACGGCCGGGTGAACCCGTACGCGAGCACCTGATTCGGACAGGCGCTGACGCAGTCCAGGTCCTTCAGACAGGCCGGATCAACGACCATGCCGTACTCGGCGATCTCCTCGTGGATGCGAACGTGTGATTGACATACAGCCGTGCAATGCCCGCACTGTTCGCATGATCCCTTGGCGATGATGCGACCCGGCGCGATGCGATCGGCCAAAGCGAAGACGACGCCATACGGACATCCGTATAAACAGAACGATCGTGACCCGAGCACATAGATGATCGCGAAGCCGCAGATGAGGAACGTGACGACGGCGATCCCCGGTCCGGGCAGATTGCGCCAGAAATCAGTGGTGACGAATGACGCCCAGCCCTGGGCATCGGAGAGGATTCTGATTTGAGGCATCGGATCACCGCGAAGGATGCGGGCGATTTGCGGCCAGATGAACATGTAAAAGAGTGCGCCGGGCGGGACGAGCAGCAGCATCCGGGAGCGCACCGGCTTGGGTCGGATGCCTATTTTGCCCAACAGCCAGGCACAAAGATCTTCCAAGGCCAGAATATGGCAACCCCATGAGCAGAAGAAGCGCCCGAAGATTGCGGCCGAGAGAAACGCAGCGACCATGAAGAGAAACCCGGCGGTGACGACGCCGAGCTCGAGCGTGTACATGACCTCGTTCAGTTCCAACGGTGCGAGCGTCTTACCGGCAATCTTCCAGTGGGCGATATGCAGTGCGAAGAGGACATACACGCCGGCCAGTGTCGCCGCCCGCCAGCGCCCGTAGCGTGAAGGCCGCTTGGACGGGATATCCCGCGGCTCGGTCGGCGCAGGCGGACTCGGCTTCGACGCGGACCGAGTTGACCCAATCACGCCCAGTTGCATGGCGTGTCGCAGCCCTCGCTATGTTGGCCGTCGTCGTCGTCGAGGACCACACAGCAATGCACCCGCAACGAGCATCCCAACGCCACCAGGCGCGGGGATCACGGTCACGAATGAGACCATGCCGTATTCTCCGTGCGGATGGCAGTGATAGCCAAAGACCCCCGGCTCAAGAAAGGTGAACTCGAAGATCGTTCCCGGTTCGTCGGTGGGCGGACCGCTGAAGAACAATTCCCCCTCATTTCCATCGCCGGGAAATCCGGAAACGACGTTATGGTAGCCCTCGACCCACAACCAGCGGACGGTGTCGCCGCGGTTGATGGTCAGCTCGATGTCCATGTTCTGCTGGCCGTCGTACGAGAACCAGATGCCTTCGAGCGTGACCTCGAAGACCTCGGCCCGGGCCCCGGGCGAAGCGCAGAGCAGGATTGTGATCGACACGGCTACGAGGAATCCAGTCGATTTGCAGAGCTGCGTCATCTGATCCCACCTCAAGTGCATCGCCGGTAGACACGGGGCGGACGCCGGCTCCGGCCATAGATAACTTTCAGGATCAATATATCACCTTTTGAGCCGAGGGCAACCATTTTCTCCAGACCAGCCCCTGACACGCCGCGGTAGAACTGGCACAGATGCGCCAGCCCCTACCAACACCGCCAACGGGGCTCTACGGGCGGCCGCGGGCTGGGACCGGCGACGAGCCGAGACGGCACGCAAGCGTTACCGGTCCTACTGCGGCTATCCTTATGTGTGCAGCGGGTGCCGCCGCTGCCCAGGCCGATGGCGGTGACCCGACGGATCGCACATGCATGAATAAGGAGGCGCCTCATGCGATATTCGTTTTCCGTCGCAGGTGTGATGTTGCTGATCGCACTGGCTTTGACAGCTGTGATCACTGCCCAGAGCAAGCCGCAATCCGACGCGGCCCAGGAGGCCGAGGCGAACCAGACGCAGGAGAAGGAGCAAGCGTCGTCGTTTGAACCTCCTTCGCCGCCGGCGTCGGAGCAACGAACCGAAGAGCGGCGCCGCATGGTCGAGACTCAGATTGCTTCTTCGCGCGACGGCCGGGTGCGCATCCGGGACGAGGGCGTGCTCGCGGCAATGCGCACGGCGCCGCGCCATATCTTCGTACCTGAAAAGATTCGATCACGCGCGTACGACGACACACCACTGCCGATCGGATACGGGCAGACAATCTCACAGCCGTACATCGTCGCCTTGATGACGGAGCTGTTGGAGCTGACACCGGAATCGAGAGTTCTCGAGATCGGCACCGGCTCCGCGTATCAGGCGGCGGTGCTTGCGCAGTGCACGCCCTACGTCTACACGATCGAGATCATCGAGTCGCTTGCCGAGCGGGCGGAGACTGTGCTGCGCAGCCAGGGCTACGACACGGTCGCCACGCGGCAGGCCGACGGCTACTACGGCTGGCCGGAAGCCGCCCCCTTCGACGGGATTATCGTGACCTGTGCGTCCGGCCACCTGCCTCCTCCTTTGTGGGAGCAGTTGAAGCCGGGAGGGCGCATCGTCATTCCCATCGGCGGACCGTATGAGCTGCAGCGACTCATCGTGATGACGAAAAACCAAGACGGGACTCGCCGGTCTCGCACCGTCATCAGCGTTCGCTTCGTTCCCATGACGCGCAGGGAGTCGTCGTGACGCCAGCGGCGCGGCGGGACGGATCCTTTCGCTTGGCGTGGCTGGTCTTCTGGGTGTCGGCAGCCGTTCTGGGGTTCGAGATCGTGCTCATGCGGCTGCTGCTCGTGTGTAGTTGGAATCACTTCGCGTTCGTGGTGATCAGCGTCGTGCTTCTCGGCTTCGGGGCCAGCGGAACCGCCCTCACGGTGGCCCGGGCGTGGGTCCTGCCTCGGAGCGATTGGCTTGTGTTTGCGCTGTCACTGCTTACGGCCGGCGCAATACCGATTTGTGCCGTGCTGGCACAACACGTTCCAATCGAGGCGCGCTTCGTGCCGGCCCTACTGGCAGAACACGCGGCGAAGTGGGTGCTGTATTGGGCGATACTCACGATCCCGTTCTTCTTTGGAGCGGCGGCGATCGGTTTGGCGCTGATGTCAGCGAAAGGTCGCATCGCCGGAATCTACGCCTCGAACCTCCTCGGAAGCGGCGCCGGGGCGCTGCTCGCACCGGTGCTGATGACGGTCGCACCGCCACAATGGTTGCCGCTGCTCCTTGCCGGCCCGGCCGTAGTCGGAGGATTGTCCCTGGCGCCTCGACGACCGAGCGTTCGATACACAGCTTGGACGGTCCTGTTTGTCGCCGTCACCGCGTTTCTCGTTCTCGATCCGCCGCATCTGCGGTTGGATTCATCAAAATACGCGGCGCAGATTCAACAATGGGCGCCGCCGTTTACGCCTCAGCGTATTGCACGCGCGTACGGTCCACGGGCGACGGTCGAGGCGTACCAAAGCGAGGCCATACACGATCTGCCGTTCCTTGGCCTCGGCGAGTCACCTCCACCGATCACTGCGATTGTCATTGACGGCCACCGAGCCGGCTCCGTCTTGAACGTTGCCAGCGCTGCCGAAGCGAGCGTGGTCGACCAAACACTGATGGCCGCGCCCTACGCCTTCGCCCCGGACCAGCCGCGCGTCGCCCTGCTGGGGGAAATCGGTGGATCGAACGCCTGGCTTGCCGTGCGCCGCGGCGCCGCCAGCATCGACGTCGTACAGCCGTACCCGGCCGTGTTCGAACTTCTGCGTGGACCGCTGCGCGAAGACGGCGGGGCGGTGCTTGCGCATCCGCTCGTCCATCCCATCTGCGCCGAACCTAGACACTTCATCGAACACACACCGAATCAATACGATCTCATCCATTTGGTCGCCTTGGAATCATCGGCGGCGGGATCGGGCGGCGTGGCCGGGCTCGGCCAGGATTTTCTCATGACCGAGCAGGGCATCACGGCCTGCCTGAAAACGCTGCGCAGTGATGGGCTGCTCTTCGCGTGTCGCGGCATTCAGACCCCGCCCCGCGACAACCTGAAGGTTCTGGCGACATTGATTCGCGCTCTGGCCGGAATCGGCATCACTGAACCGGACCGACACATTGTCATCGTGCGCGACTTTCTCGCCGTGTGTACTATCGTCAAAGTATCGCCGTGGACGTCTAACGAGATCGACCGCCTGCGGGAGCTTTGCCGCCGGCGCCAGCTCACGCCGGTCTGGTTTCAAGGCATTCGAGACGATGAGCTCAATCAACCCGACGCGCTCGAGTCGCCTCCGGACGGCGTCGGCGACTGGTATCACTATGCGGCGCGGAATCTCTTCTCGTCGAACGCAGACCAGTTCATCGACGACTGGAACTTCGACATTCGACCAGCCACGGACGATCGACCCTTCTTCTACGATTACTTCAAGCTTCGATCATTGCGGGCACTCAAGGATGCGTACGGCGAGCTATGGTTGACACGAACGGAGCTGGCATTTCTCTTCATCATGGCCGCGGCAACCATTGTTTCCGTGGTCGGCGCAGCGCTGATTCTGGCCCCCCTTGCCGTTCTGCGCGGCTCGAGGTTGGGATCCCGTCGCTTCGCTACCTTGTCGTACTTCGCCGCCATCGGACTGGCCTACTTGCTGCTCGAAATGACGTTGCTGTCGGCGTTGACGCGCGCGATCGGCGACCCGGTCTTGAGCGCGGCCGTGACGATCGCAGGCTTTCTCATTTTCTCCGGGGCGGGGAGCCTGACGGCCCAGCGGCTCACGCCCGCAAGCAGGCGGACCGTCGCTCGCTTGTTCGTCTTACTTCTCATCATCTGCTGCTTGACGCTTCTTGCACTCGATCCGTTGACGTCGCTTATTGGCGGTTTTCCGGAACCGCTCCGCTTGCTTCTGGCGCCACTGGCGATCGCTCCGCTGGGTTACCTGATGGGTTTTCCAATGCCGCTTGCCTTGGCCCAGCTCGAACGGGCGGCGCCGTCCGTGATCCCGTGGGCTTGGGGCATCAATGGCTTTGCCTCGGTCGTCGCGACACCTTTGGCGATGATGGTTGGGATGACGTGGGGATTCACCTGGGCCGGGATCGCAGCGATCGGACTCTACGGCGCTGCCGCCTTGGTCTTCACCAAGCTTTCCCGCCGGTGACGCGAACAAAGCGGGTGCCTGCAAACGCCGGCGCCGTCGTGGCTCGCACCGACGCGTGACCGCTACAGCGCCAGCACCTCTCCTTCGCGAAGCGGGCGCAACGCCGTCTGGGAGGCATCGAAATCATCAGGCAAATGGACGAGCCTGATCTTGGCCCGCAACGCCTGGGGCAATGCGTTGAGTTGCTCGATCGGCGTGTGAGCCGGAGCCGGGCCGGATTCATGCACAATGACATCAGCTTGGCTGAGCCATTCGATGTGTTCCTGTTCGAACGGCGTGTCGCCCGACCAGCCGAGCGTCGTTTGCCCGTCACTGATCAACAAGCCGATGGTCGGGATCGGATGGCCCGTGAAGCGACACTGTACGGTGAGCCCCAACACCTCGGCCTTGGCGCCCGGCTCAAGAATGTGCAGGTCGAAATAATCTTG
>JACZXL010000159.1 GCA_022571635.1 Planctomycetota bacterium | reverse complement strand
CTGGCCATTGTGCGCAACCTGCACCGTCTCGACGATCCGGCATTGTTCCGAACCTGGGCGTATCGCATCGCAACGAACAAATCCGCTGACTGGACACGCAAGCAACAACGCGATCGCAAGCTTGCCGAGGCGGTCGCCAATAACGGCGATCCACGATCCTTGCGCGTCCAACAACAGCGAGATTTCGAATCAACCAATGAACCCAACGACGACGTGAAGCGACTCCATAGTGCCATGCGAGAATTGTCCGGCGACCGACAGGCGATCCTGGCCATGCACTATCTGGAAGGCATGGGTATGGCTGAAATTTCCGTCGCGCTTGATATACCCGCAGGCACGGTGAAGTCACGTTTGTATCACGCGCGTCAACAGCTCAAGGCGCTGTTAGAAAGGACAGAATCATGAATAACATCGACGCGAAAATTCGACGAGCGTTGGAAGCGACCGATACCGATCTCGCCGACGAGTTTGATGGCGATCAGTCCATGATGGAAATGGTCCTTGACATCTTCCGCGGCACACAGAGGTGGCTGACGTTCCTTGCGATCTTCTGGGGTTTTGTGTTCATGGCGGGAAGCGTCTTCGGCATCATTCAGCTCTTCAAGACACAAGAACCGCGCGAACACATCCTCTGGGCTCTCGGCGTTGTGTTCTGCGTCAGCGCGATCTCGATGATGAAGATATGGTTCTGGATGCAGATGAACCGCAACTCGATCCTGCGCGAAATCAAACGTGTGGAACTGCAAGTCGCTCGATTGGCAGGCAAACTTCAAGGATAGATCGCGACGTTGCAACGAACCAATTCGCGGGGCATGAGCTGACGTGCTATGGTCCGGTTCATGGCCCGCGTTCTCACCGATCAAGTCATCATCATCACCGGCGCCAGTTCCGGTATCGGCGCTGCGACTGCGATCCAGTGCGCCAAGGCCGGGATGGATGTCGTGCTCAACGCCCGCCGTGCTGATCGCCTGGAGCAAGTAGCGGCGCAGATTTGTGAGTTGGGTCGGCACGCGAAGATCGTTGTCGGCAGTGTGACCGACGAGGGGATGACCGAGCAGATGCTTGATGCCGCACAGGACGCCTTCGGTCGGTTCGACGTCGTCTTTGCCAACGCCGGGTACGGTTTTGAACGCTCGGTCGTACAGATGGACGATCAGGAGTTGCGGCAGATATTCGATGTGAATTTTTTCGCATCGTTTGATCTGATTCGCGAAGCCGCCAAGCGGCTGATCAGCGACGAACGGCCCGGGCATCTGCTGATGTGCTCGAGTTGCTTGGCGAAATTTACCCTTCCATTCTTTTCAGCATACTCCGCCACAAAGGCGGCGCAGAACCACTTCTGCCGGGCGATGCGATTGGAATTGGCGCGGTACAACATCGAAGTGTCGAGCGTTCATCCGATCACAACCACGACCGAGTTCTTTGAGGTCTCCAACCAACTCAGCGGTAAGGCGGATAAGACGTCCACCGTTCCGGATCACGCGTCGAAGATGTTCGTGCAAACGCCGGAAAGGGTCGCGCGAGCGATTGTTCGCTGCCTTGGTAAGCCGCGACCGGAGGTTTGGACGAGCCACATTGTGCGCAGTGTGGCCGGCGTCATGACCGCCTTTCCTTGGTTCTTTGATCTGGTGGTTCGCAAGCAGGCGAAGGGTCGGCGAGACCTTTAGGCTATGTCAGTTGGAGCGCTGAGCGATCAGTCGATCGATCGCTTCAAGGCGCTGGCGATGGCGGGGCTGGTCCGGTTCGATGAGCGTCAACGCCAGGATGTGCTGCCGCGCCGCCTCAAGTCGGTCGGCCTCGACCGCAATAGCAGCCGCCAGCTCACGGTTGTCGGGATCGTACGGATTGATTTGTAAGGCCCGCGTCGCTTTCTCCAGCGCCTTATCAAGCGCACCGGATTGGCGGTAAAGGTGGGCCAGGTTCACCGCATACACGGGCGTTTTTTCTTCTCGTCGATCGATCTCCTGAAGGTGGGCGACCGCCGCTTGGGGCCTATCGCTGTGGAGGTAGATGTCGGTGAGCCGCTTGTGAGGGAACAGATCGACCGGTCGCGCTTTGGCATACTGCTTCAACAACGGAATCAATGACTCGTCTCGACTGCCGACTTCTTTGATGCGACGGCGCAGGCGCAGCTCCAACAAGTCGGGGTGATCCGGGTATTGCACAAGCCAATCCCAAAGCGTTTCGTCGCCAATCTCGACCGGTGGGCGGATCAGATCCGGCCAGCGATCGGCGGTGAAGGGGCGTGATCGGGCCTTGGCCGGTTGACCGACACGCTGGACCATCGTCTGCGCGATCGCGTCGATTCGAGCCTGCTTCGACGCGATCAACGCCGCGGCAAGCTCGGGGTCGGCCATCCGCAACTGATCCTTGAGTTCTTCAAGCGGGGGTTGAGGCGCTAGGCCCCATTGGGTGATTTGCGCACCGGCCCAGTCGAGGAATTCGCGGAAGAACTGCTCGCGTTCCACCCCCAATGCCCGAGGCATGGCCTCACGTTCGCGCACGCCTTCGAAATAAAGCCCGAGCAGTCGTACCAGGGCCGAGTCTCCGTAGCGCTGGTTCATGTACTGGACCATCCAGTGGCCCTGGGCGTACGCCAGCGCGCGGTCGCTGGGGCGCCTCGGCCGCACGAACGCCCACTTGATGTCCTGCAGATCGAACAGTTCGTCGTTGCGATACGCATTGGCCAGGAGGCGGGACGTTTCATAATCGCGCGGAGCGCGCTCCATGCTGACAGCCGCGGCTTCCGTGAGCCAATGCGGGATGCGGTTTTGCGTTTGACTGAGCGTGATGGTGTGGGTGTATTCGTGGCCGATGACGCGCACCCAATCGAAGGGGCCTTGGTGTTGTGAAGGCGGACCTTCGCGCGGTACTTCGACTGCGATCACAGGCCCCGTACAGGCGGCGATGGTGTGGATCCACGGCATCCCGGTGATGCGCACCGAGAACCGCTCGTGATCGGGCATCAGCTCGATGATGGTTTTTCGATCCGGCTCATGCCCGAATCGAGCTGAGACCTGCTCGTGAATCCGCTCCAACGGATCGAGCATCATGTCCACCATGACCTGATCGATGCCCGGCTTGAAACGGATGATGAAGTGCTCGGATTCCACGCGGCTGTACCCGGCCAATTCCTCAAGAAGGAAGTAGCTATTGGCTGCGCGTTTGTTGAAGGGGTCGAGCGCGACCACGGCCTGCAGGGCGTCGAGGGCGTTGGCATCACGCCCGGACTGCAGCTCCATAAGTCCCAGCTCGATCTGCGGGGCCGGCCACGCGGGCTGACGCCGAATCGCCTCTTCCAGCATCTCGGCCGACGCCTCATATTGCCGATTCAGCGACAGGTGTCGCCCAACTACGTAGTACGGCACGGCGCTTCCCGGTGAGAGGTCTTCGTACCGCTGGATGGCAGCCCGCAGCGCGTCGTCGTCATACCGCAGCGCTTCGGCGGCGGCGATCAGCGCCTGAGCGGGGCGAAGCTTGGGCAGGCGATGAATCATCGGCTTCAGCAGCTCCATCGCGCCGTCCGGATCGTCCTGAACGAGCCTCGCCTCGGCCAGCAGCAGTTGGGCCAAGGGGTGGGTTGGATTGAGTTTGCCCAGCCGTTGCACCACCAGGTCGACCGAATCGAAGTCAAATCGACTCAAGGCGACTTGGCCTAGGGTGAACCACGCGTCGGCGCAGCGAGGGTTGAGCGCGAGTGTCTCGTGCAGGGCCTCGATCGCTTCCTTCTCGGCGTCCTTATCGAGCAACAGGCGGGCCTCGGCGAGTTTGGCCGGCCAGTAGAGGCGATCGAGCTGCTGGTGCGCCCGGCCCAGAAGTGTCATCATCGTTTGGTAGTCACGGCCGGGTTGACCCTGGAGCCGAGCGCGCACCACCAGCGCTCGGACACCTTCGGTGAGTTCGGCCGGGTCGTCGGTGGTCTGGCGCAGCAGGCGCTTCACCGGTGCGTCAACGGCCGCTTCGGCGGATTTGTGATCGCCCAATGATTCGTAGGCCTCGGCGAGGATGCGAGCAGCACGGTTGGAGTTGACGCCGTCGAGCAGCGCGATGGCTTGGCGCAGCTCGCCCTGGCGCAGCTTGGCCTCGGCCCGCAGCTCAGCGGCGACGGATTCATCCTGCAAGGCCGGGTCGGCAAAATCCCATGCGTTGAGGGCGACGGCGGCCCGGGCCTGGGGCGAGAGGAGATCGCGCTGGTCCCAGACGCCGTGGAACAGCCGCAGCGCGCTGCGCTCTTGGTCGGTAGCCCAGGGCGCGTCGATGGCGGCTTGGGCCGACTCGTGCAATTGAAGGGCCGCGGGAACCAATGGCTGGCGGTCTTGTGCTGACGACAGTCCAACGGGCATCAGCACCGTCGCCACCACGAGAAGGCGCTCAAAACATGGTCGATTGCTCGAGTAGCGCCTGGCGAAGCTTGACATGAGCAACTCCTGCCGATGCGTGTCTGCTGGGCACGTCGGTGGGGCAAACAACTCGTTCTTCGGCTGGTCTACGACTGTAGGCTCAGGTTTTTGTGCTCGCTTGGGGGACGATTACCCGGTATATTTGCGTGGAGCCAGGTCCGTTCGTCCGATCCGGCAACCTGTACCCGGAGCGATGCTATGAATCCGTCACCCATGCCCCAATCGGTGGAGGCGACCTTCCCCAAACTCCAACCGCTGTTGGAGTATCTTGATTCGCTCGGCCAAAGAGCGGATTTGGACACGCTGCGACGGCTGCTGGAGGCCCTTGACATCACGCGAGACGATCTCGCCGGGGCCTGCGCGTTTGACGACGACGGGTATCGACGGAATATGATCAGGCAGACCGAGTGGTACGAGGCCGTCTGCATCTGCTGGAAGAGCGGTCAGCGGACGCCGATTCATGATCATAAAGGTGCGAGCTGCGCGTTTCGTGTGATCGACGGGATTGCGACGGAAACGAGGTTCGAGCGCTCGACCTCGGGGCTGATCTATCCCACGAGCACCGAGCATCAGGAACCAGGGTACGTGTGCGCCTCAAGTGAGGCTGACATCCACCAGGTCGCCAACATCCAGGGCGACGGCGCCGAACTGATCAACTTGCACATCTACTCCCCGCCGCTGCGCAACTTCAACGTTTACAGCCTAGACACGCGGACGGCTGACGACCCCAAGGCCATGCGCCCCAACGATCTGACGTTCGCGCCGTTCGGCGCGGCCTGCCCTTAGAAACCTTCGGCCGGCGCGTGGCCTACTGCCCCTCCCAGGGGCGGATGTCGATATCCCACTCGCGCTTGTCCGGCTCCTCGATACTCAACATCGCCTCATCGACGCCTTGGTTGCGCTTCAGATTCGTAAGCAGCACCATCTTGCGGTTACGGCTGTTGGGATCGTCCGGATCGATCGCATCGGCGGCGACCGCGTTGATACCGATCGGAAGCATCGTCTTGCGGTCGTAGAAAAGTTCGACGCGCTGGAACGTTTCGGCCTCGGGCGTGTTCGGCTTCGGGAACAGCACCATTCCTTGTACGTCTCGATCGGTCAGCATCTTGGCAAGGAACGGATCGCTGGGGGCATCGAGCAACTTCACGTCGAAGCGAGCCAGCACCTCGTTTTTGGGTTGCCCGATGGGAAGTGGAAACGGCCCCTCGCCGAGCTTCAGCGGATCGAAGGTCTTGCCGGGGGCGACGATTTGTCGCTTGATGAACTGTTTGCGCTCGTGGTCGATCTCCACCAGCCAGCCGTCGGCGAAGATGTAATGCTTCGCTTCCTTTTCTTGGCGATTGCCGAAGATGAACGTGTCGAAGAGGATCGCGAAACGCTTTGAACCGTCATCAGGGTCAATCTGATAGATCAGCTCGCCGCTACGGATCTGTTTTTCCTCCGTGACCGCATCCCAAATGTCGTAGCGGATCATTGCCTGAAAATCGCGAAGGTCGGCCGAGCTGCGCTCAAGCCGATCCAAAAGATCCTCGACCGGGTCCGGCTCCGCGTCCGGCTGCGGCTGTGTGGTTGGCGGCTCGTGCGGCAATGATGCGCCGATGTTTTGGGAACAACTGACCGCACTTAGGATCAGTTGAACAACAAGGAGCTTCATGCCGAGCAGGATCGTTGCCATACCCTTCCTCGCGGGTGGGGGGCCTTACTCAAGACACACCGTCAGTTCGTTGCTTCCATGAAGAATCGGCCTTTGGGCCTGGTGTGCCCTATTTCTTCGCTCCGACGGCGCTGATGAGTTCGTTTACAATCTGGCAGGCCTTGGCGAGCCTTTCATCACCGTCCGCAAGTTGCAGCGCTCGCTGTGCTTTGCCGACCAGTTTCGTCCGCACCGCCTCCGTCTCCGCGTCACTTAGATTGTCGTAGACATCGGCCAGCTTGATCAGTCTCGCCCCCCAGGGGCCGTCAGCGAGTTGGGCGTCGTAGGCGGGCTCGCGCTCGGATTCGACCAAGCGCATGTCCTTTGTCATGGCGGCGACAAGGTCAGCGACCTCGGGGCCGAAGCGCTTGAGCAAGTCGTCGTAGTCGGTATCGGTATCTTCGATCACATCGTGCAGCAGTGCGGCAGCTAACACCTTGTCATCAGTGCAGCCGAACTTCAGGGCGACCGTCATCGCCACACGCACACAATGGCTGTAGTACGGCGTTCGGCCGTCCCTGCGCATTTGATGCCGATGCGCGCGGGCGGCGAAGGCGGAGGCTTGCTGCCAAAGAGCGGTGTCGAGCATGGGAGCATCGTAGCGAACAGTCTTAGGCCGTACGCGGTGGGTCGAGCCCGCCGGCGAAACGGGTCAATCAGCCGTCGTCAGCAACACGACGGCGTGCACCTCGATCGCGCGGCCTTCGCCGATGGCGTCCACCTGCTCGTGCGTTTTGCCCTTGAGGTTCACCTGTGACGAGTCGCAGCCGAGCAGGCGGGCGATATTCGCGATCATCTGCTTCTTGTGTGGGCTGAGCTTGGGCTGTTCGCAGACGACGGTGATATCGAGATTGCCCACGGCATAGCCCGCCTCGCGCATTTTCTGCGCGGCCGCTTCGACGAACACCCGCGAATCCACTGCCTCATTCTGCGGGTCGGTGTCGGGAAAAAGCTGGCCAATGTCCGGCTCGCCCAGCGCCCCCAATATCGCGTCCGTCACTGCGTGGTAGACCGCGTCCCCATCGGAGTGACCCACCGGCCCCTTGGGGTGGTCGAGCGTGATGCCGGCCAGGATAAACGGCCGCCCGGGTCCGTCCGGAGCGATCGCGTTCAGCCGATGGAGGTCGTAGCCGTGCCCGATACGGCATGGCCGCTTCGATGAGCCGGTCATGGCCACACTCTACCGCAGGAGCCGTCGGACCACCGGATCGCGGCGGGGTCCGAGAATATGCGCGGCTTGGCGGATTTCGACGGACGCAGGGGCGTACCTGGCCGATATCTGATCCGTCCCGATTGGCGTTCCTCGGAGGTGCGGGTATCGTGAACCGCTTGCCGCCGGGTGGAGTACCTCCTTTTGTTGCAGACGTGAGCAGGAGCGATCAGATGTTGAAGTCAGCCGGAATCTTGGTCCTTAGCGTTATGACGATGCTCGCGTCGGCCGGATGCCATCTGCCGCAGGGCGGGTTGTTCCGGCACACCGGCGGCTCGCAAACGTATTACTCCACGGAGACGCGGCCGACCACCATCACCCTCGTCGATGTTCGTACCGGCGAAGCGCTGTTTGCGATGGACATCCCCGCCGGGAAACAGCTCACGATCGACTTCGACGAAGGGGAAGGCGACGACCCGGTGTATCGCCCCGACCTGCTGCGCTACCAGATCTTCGACATCGGCACGAGGATCGGGAAGCTCCGAAGCTCGCTGACGGTGCCTCCGGCCAACGTGCTGCGCATCGACGTGTCCTTCCGCGAGGGCAACGAGCTGCGGCCGGCCCCGTACAACCCTGAGCTCCGCGCCGATCAGACGGCGAATCTCCCGGACTGGTGGACACCCGAGGGTGGCCCGCTGCCCGACGAAGACGTCAAGGCCACGATGTACGACGATTAGGCTCTGTCTGATGGATCACCAGGTTGCGCTCATTGCTTGGTGGGACGGGCTTCCAGCCCGTCCGTTTGACTGTTTCAGACGGGCAAGATGCCCGTCCCACTATCTAGACAGAACCTAGCGACCCGACCAAACCCACACGATTCCTCCCCACCTCACCGGACACTGGTGGGGCGGTTTTCGTGTTGATCGGCGGACCTAGCAACCAATAGGCTCAGCGACCGGGCCGCCGGGTCACGCTAGGATAATCGTGAGCGCGGACCTGAACACGCGCCTGCATCTGCCATCTGAACCCCTGAGGTTTCCTATGAGCACGCTACAAGAGCCTTCGGTCGCCTCGAAGCCCAAGGTCGTCGATTCCGAAACGGTGACGATTTCCGGCTATGCGGTCGATGAGCGGTACGGCCCGGGCTCGGTCCAAACAACTGATCCCAACCACGCGGGCAGCCCGCACCCACGCATCGGCGAACCGGGGCAGTTCCCCTATACCCGCGGAATCCATAAGAACATGTACCTCGGCCGACTGTGGACCATGCGACAGTTTGCCGGCTTCGGTTCGGCTGACGACACCAACCAGCGCTTCAAGTATTTGCTCGAAAACGCCCGCGGCGCTCAAGCCAACACCGGACTTTCCACCGCGTTCGACCTGCCCACGCTGATGGGGCGCGACAGCGATGATCCACTCTCGGCCGGCGAAGTCGGACGATGCGGCGTGGCCATCGACACCATCGACGACATGCACCGGCTCTATGCCGACATCCCGTTGGAAGAGGTAACGGTCAGTCAGACGATCAACGGGCCGGCGGC
>JACZXL010000158.1 GCA_022571635.1 Planctomycetota bacterium | reverse complement strand
ATACTCGGCCGTTGCGCGCCGACATCGTCTCGAACAGCCCGACCCCGTGCTGAAAGCCCGCGTCAAAGACGGGAACGGACGCGCTGTCGTGATCGACGAACTCTCCATTGAGCCAGACTTGCATGGGCGAATATTCTTCTTCTATTGACGCGCGCAATCCAAGGACTACGGCCACCATATGCCGACGATCCCGAGATCACCGCCTTGGTCCTGATGGACAATGCGCAATCCGAGTGTATCTCGATCTCTGACGCGGATCATGGCGGTGTGCGTGGCCGATCCATCGCCGAATTCCGGATCGTCACCGGAGCGAACATGAATCTCCAGGCCCTCCAGACCCGGAGGCAATTCGTTCAGCGCAACCCGCAGGAAGTCCACCATCGGCTTGGCGACGATCGGATCCAATCGTCCCAGCCGAGACGTCGGATCGCGCCGGTTGGCGATGTCTTGACAGATGGCCAGGACATATTGACGAACATCATCAGTGCGTCGAGATTCATTTCGGGTGCCCCACACAGCCACGGCCGCCGCCGCGGCGAGGATGATCAGCGGCACGACGACGCGTCGGCGATGGCGGGAGTGTCGTAGGGGCATGACAGCAGCTCGGCCCGATCAGTGTACCCACCGCACCGGGCCTATAGGGCGCGCAACGAGATTCCGCGGGAACAACACAGCCGCGCCGGGTTATTTTCCGGAGTTGGCGGCGGTAGTGAGCGATTCGCCGATCACTACTTGCCCTGAGAGCTCGACGTGCTTGACGTCGAAGGACCGGGCGGCGGCGCCTCTCCCTCGGCCGAGTCGGCGTACAGCACGTAGGTTGTGGACGATGAGAACGGCCGGTTCAACGCCATCGTCAGTGTTGATGTGAATGGATAAGGGACGTTCGGCCGGGCGTTGTTGATCTGAATCGTCTCGCTCCCCACCTGGTTGCCGTTCTCATCGAAGAACGTGATGGCAACGCCGAGGTTGCGCACGGCATCGGCCGCGTTCAGCACGCTTCCGGAGATGGTCATCGAGTTGAAGTCCGGCCGCGCCCTTCGATACTTAGGATCGACGAAGTACCCGCTGAGGAACGGGTCGTACTCGACGTCGTAAATGGTCCGGTTCTCGGCGCGGTAGTAATACGCCATCTTCCCCACATAGACGTCGAGGCCGAGCGGCGTGAAGCCGGCGCGACGATAGTCCGCGATTCGACGCGCCTGGGCCTCGCGCTGGGCGCGCTCGGCCCGGGCGGCTTGCCGGCGCGTCTGACCCTCGGCCCGTTGCGCCTCGCGCTGATCTCGCACGACCGCCAGACGCCGTGCCCGGGCCTCGCGCTCGGCAATCGCCTTCACCGCTTTGTACTGCTGGAAGTCCTGCCCGAACTCATGGTGGTCATCAATGAACAGGCGTAGCTCGGCCAACTTGCGCTTCGACTGCGACGACGACATCTGCGCTTGAGCCACCTGCCGTCGAAGCGTCAGTATTTCGGCATGAAGCTGTTGTATTTCGTCCAGCAGCAACTGGAGCGGATCGGCCTCGGGCTCCTTTTCGCTCGTCGCATCCGCCTGTGGGGACGTGGTGGGGCTGGTCTTCTCCGGCGGCGGCGGCTGCTGACCGCTCACCTTCACGGTCAACACACCAACCAGCAATAACAGTGTCACGACAATGGCGACGACAGATCTCATAACAGCGCTCCCGTTTGAACCGAGCGACGGCTCATCGTAGATAAGGACCGCCCGTGGGCCGCTCCTATTCCGCGTGCCGCCGGTTGCCTCGTCCACTCTACTCGATCAAAAAGAGCGAGCGACCTGTCGTAAATTCGCCGGTTGTTCGCGGTGGAGCTATTGGTCGGGGTTGGGTTCTCGTGGGGGATCCGCCGCTGCGTCGTCCGTCTCCGGTGCTGACAGGTCTAAGCGCAGCTGGGCGGCGCGCTCGATCAAGGCGTCTCGGTCCTCGGTCAGCGGCGTCAAGACGTAGTGCCATCGGACCTCGCTGTGCAGGTCGGCCGGGACGAGCTCCGCGAAGAAATCCGCCCCCACCTTGTCCCACCACGGCGCCGAGGCCTTTCCGGAGGTCATCATCGGCTCATATCCGGCCAGCTCCAGCCGAACGTCATAGACGCCGTAGTACTCGAAATCGACATCGACGGGCGTTCGTCCCACCTCGCGGTCGTTGACCCAGATCAGCACGCCGGGCGGCTGGGAGGTGATCATGATCGTTCGCCGCACACAGCCCGTACCGAGTGCCCCCAGCAGCACCAGCAGGACCAGATTCGCGCGCATGGGAAGCCCAGCCATGCGTGGATTGTACTTCGGCGTCCCCGCGTTGCCTGGTGTTTGACCACGTTGCGAGGGGTTGGCGAAAAAAAACTTCCCAAGTCGCGCAAGATTCGCAAAAAAGTGGCGTATATACCCCCTGAAGCGACCTGGCGCGTGGACGTACGCCGGCTCGGCCGTCGTAGGCCGGTGTCGGCGGGCCATCGAACGCACAGGGCGAACTTACAGGAGGATACCTGCGATGACACGGTCAAGACGATTCACGGGTTTCACGATTGTCGATCTGTTGATCTTACTCGTTGTGGTCACGGTACTTATCTCCCTGGCCCTTCCGACGCTGGCCCGGGCCCGGGGTGACTCGATGGTTCAGGAGTCGATGAACAATCTCGTCACGCTGAGTGTGGCCCACGTGATGTACGCCGCGGATTGGAACGGCCGGCAGGTCACCTTCGTGGCCGACGATATTTCGATGTATGGGTCAGTCGGCAACTACAACGACTCCCACGGCTGCGATCCGAACATGCCGGCAGGAGATGGTTGTCATCCACCTGTTATTGCGGGGTGGTGTGAGGGCGGCTTGTATGCCTATTGGCCGGCCTACCCTAGCCACTATTGGGTAGTCGAGCCCTTGGGCTTCCCCGGAAGTAGCAACGGGGTTTCAGGCTTCGGTAACTTTCGAATCGCCAATGCCAAGCAGCTGCACGATTACGTCAACGGCCGATTCTACGAGTCGACGTATTACGCGCCTGCCGACACGGTCCCCTACGAACTCACCGCGCCGCTGTTTGATGATCCGTGCGAGTTCGCCTTGGAGGGGAACCCGCCGTACTGGACCAGTTACGCATTGTCGCCGGCGGGGATGCTCCATCCGGATGTAATGCGCTCGAACGCTGAGGGTGGTTGGCAGGATCCGTGGGATATCCCGCTCGGTCATGAGTCGCCGGGGTACTTTCAGGCGCGATACCCCGATCTCAAGACGCACATGATCGAACACCATTGGCTTCAAGGGCCGCCGGCTGACTGTAACCCTTCCAATGGAGGTTCCCCATTCGCTCCTACCTACGATGGCTGCGAGCCTTACTACTTCAACCATGGGATCGATTCGTCACCGGTCACACTGTTCTACGACGGCCACGTGCGACTGTTGCCCAATACCGAGGTCTATGCTGCTGATCAGCAGATCCTCAAACAGTCCGGCGGCGTCGACGGTTTGTGGCACCGCGGCACGTCGTTCGGCGAAGACGGCTATTACATTTCGTACGGCTACGACGGGGTGCCCCTGAGCCACCATATTCTGACCACCGATGGCATCCTCGGCCGGGACACTTTGGGTGGGATGCCGTCGATGCCGGTTGATTGGCAGCGACAGTGGGCGCCAAAGAAGCGTCGCCCGCCCACTGCCGCGTACCGGCCCGACGCCACCCACAGTTTCACGCTCACCCTAGACGGGGGGGGCTAACGATGACCTGGTTTTTCAGGCCAACGGGGCGATCTATCGGGTATAGTGTATTAGACATCTCGCAATTCCCGGGCCGCCTCGAACATTTCCAAGGGTTCATGAACCGTACTTGGCAAGGAGGGGTCAACCCATGAAACGAACACCACGAGCTGCCGGCTTCAGCCGCATTGAGTTGCTAGCGGTCCTGCTCATCGTCGCGGTGCTGGCGGCGATCGCCCTGCCCGCCATCGGCAAGGCCCGCCAATCCTCGGGCGTCGAGCAGTCGCTTGCCAACCTGGTCACGCTGAGTGTGGCCCATGTGATGTACGCCGCGGATTGGAACGGCCGGCAGGTCACCTGGGCCGTCGATGACCTGGGTTTCTACAACAGCGTCCAAAACTATTGCGACGCCCACGGCGGCTATCCGCCACTCCTCGCGGGCTGGGGATGCAACACTGATGGGAATTGCCTTCTGTATGCCTACCGGCCGTGCGTTGGCGGTGGCCACAACTGGGCGGTCCACCCGATCGGCTTCCCGGGCATGCAACAAGCCGTGCCCGGCTTCGGCAACTTCCGCATCCCGAACTCCAAGGCGTTCCACGACTACGTCAACGGCCGGTTCTACGACCCCACGTTCTACGCGCCCAACGACACCGTCCCCTACGACTTGGCGTTGCCTCTGTTTGGCGATCCCAACGAGTTCAACACTGAGGGTAATCCGCCGATCTGGGTCAGCTACGTTTTATCACCTGCGGCGATGTACGACCCAGACGTGATGCGGTCCAACGCTGCGGGCGGATGGCAGAACCCTTGGGATTTGGATTACGGCTTCCAGTCCCCGGGCCTCTTCCAGGCTCAATACCCCGATCTCAAGACCCAGATGATCGAGCACAACTGGGTGCAGGGACCGCCCGCAGACTGCAACCCCAACTGGGAGGGCTACGGCTTCTTTGATGGCTGCGAGCCTTACTACTTCAACCACGGCATCGATTCGACGCCGGTCACACTGTTCTACGACGGCCACGTACGACTGCTGCCCAACACCGAGGTCTTCGCCGCCGACCAACAGATTCTCAAACAAACCGGCGGTGTGGACGGCTTGTGGCATCGCGGCACACCGTTCGGCGAAGACGGCTATTACATTTCGTACGGCTACGACGGCGTGCCCCTGAGCCACCACATCCTGACCACGGACGGCATCCTCGGCCGGGACACTTTGGGTGGGATGCCGCCGATCGCGCTTAGCCCAAGCACCTTTCAGTTCAGGAGGCCGCCGCAGCGCCCCCCTGATATCTCGCCGGTCGCTCAAAGCAACTCGTTTGATTTCACATTGACCACCTCTGATGGGGATCAGCCATGACCACTCACAGCGCACCGTTCGCTTGGTGGCGGGTGACGTTCGTCACCGCTCTTTTGCTCGGGCTGGGGGTAAGCCCGCTTCGGGCTGGCGATATTGAAAGCTTTTGGATCAGCCCGTTTGGGGGTGACTTCGACGATCCGAAAAACTGGGACGGCCCGGTGCCCGACGAAACAATCACCGCAATCTTTCAGTTGGATGCCAGTCCTTTTGTTGGGTTTCAAGAGCCCAACACATTCAGTGACCGTCTCATTGTCCGCGAAGGTGACGTATCACTACAGCTCTGGAGTCACGACGGTACGCAGTTCGTGTCGCGTTTATATATGTTGCTCAACCCGTTGTTTAACACACCTTCGATCGTCGTCGGCGAGACGTCGGGACCGAGCGTACAGCTGACCATTCGTGGTGGTGAGCTGAGCGGCCAGTCCATGGTCATCGGTCTCATGCCGGGCTCGTCAGGTGCGGTCGAATTCTACACCATCACGAATCTTGTACCGAGCTTGGTGAATCAGTTTCAGCTTCACGTCGGCTATCAAGGCCAAGGTGTACTGACCATCGCTGACCAGGTAACCGTCACCAATAGCGCAGCCGTCCTCGGCGCGCTGGAAGGATCATCAGGATACGTGACGGTCACGGGAGAGGGATCGCGGTGGGATTGTTTTGGCGCCCTTTCAGTTGGCAAATTCGGCATGGGCGCTTTGGACGTGAGCGATGAAGCGCAGGTAGTCAGCGCCAGCGCCATCATTGGTCAACAATTGGAATCAATCGGCGAGGTCACGGTGACCGATCCCGGGTCTTTTTGGAGCATCAATGGTTCGCTTGATGTCGGCTTGGTAGGCCAGGGCTCAATGACCATCACCAACGGCGGCGCCGTCTTCACCGACGGCTTTGTCACGCTTGGGACTTTCCCAGAGGTCGACATCCCTCCCAAGGACGGAGGCATCGGCGACGTGACCGTCACCGGGCCGGCTTCCTTTTGGTTCATCGGCGGCGATCTGTACGTTGGATTCATGTGGCTCGGCACCCTCAGCGTGTTGGAGGGCGCGACCGTGACCAGTGACAACGGCTTTGTCGGCACGATGTTCGGCGGCATGGGTGATGTGATCATCCAGGGACCCGGCTCAGTCTGGAGCAACGCCGGCGATGTGATCATCACGTCCGTGCTTACTGTCGCGGAGGGGGGCATCGTTGTTGCAGACTCCGTTCTCATCGAAGCGATGGGCCAACTCGATGGTGACGGCGCCATTGAAGCCCTCGTTACCAATGACGGTATCGTCAGGCCGGGCTATCCCACCGGTACGCTCACAATTAACGGCAGCTTCGCCAACGGACCGACGGGCGACCTACACATCGAGCTTGCCGACAGTGATCCCGGCTGCTTTGATGCGATCGCCGTCCAAGGCCCGGTCTCGCTCGGCGGTACCTTGAACGTCTCGCTCATTGATGGGTTCGTACCCATAGCTGGTGATACGTTCACCATCATCACTGCCAACTTCATCAGTGGCGACTTTAATTTGCTCACACTGCCCAAACTCCCGCCGCCGCGGTTCTGGGAGGTCATTCAGGACGAGAACTCGGTGGCGCTTCACGTCGGCCCGGTCATCCCCGGCGACCTCGACGGCGACGGATCGGTCGGCGTCAAGGACCTGCTGACTCTGCTCGGCGATTGGGGGCCGTGCGACGACTGCAACGATTGCCCGGCTGATCTCGACGACGACTGCTCAGTCGGCGTGCCCGATCTCCTCATTCTACTGGGCAATTGGGGGTAGATGAAGAAGGCCCCGATGGAATCGGGATCTCCGCTACGCTTCGACATCAGGAAGAAGGCATCGTGGCATCGAGGGGGAAGAAGAAGGCATTTGGCATTTGGCATTGGTGAGAGGGGAAGACCTGTTTAGCCGCGAGCCGGAGGCGAGCGCGTCGAATGCAGAACGCCTGAACGCTCAAAGGCCCGCTCACTGGCGTCCGGTCTCTTGACACCCCAGTTGTGGGGCTCGAGCCCTTGGTTGGTCCGGCCGAGACCTTCGAGATTGGTCCCTCAAGGGGTGCAGAGGTCGGCTGTCAGCCCCTCGTGCCCCCGGCCGGAGAAAAAAAACTTCCCAAGTCGCGCAAGATCGGGGCAAAAACGGCATATCTACAGGTAGGCGCCGGGGCGCAGCTCGCTCGGCGTCTGGCGACGCACAGGCTCAGCCGCCGTCAATCGAGCTCACCGAGCACCTGAAGGAGGTGCGATTCCGTGCGTATATCCTTATCTGACAACGACTTGCGCTCCGTTGACCTGTTCGCCGACGGTTCACCTGCGGCCGGACTCGTGGCCGCCGCCCCGGCCCGGCGTCGCGCCGCCCGCCCGCCGGTCGAATTCTGGGATTTTGCCAGACTGCTCGGCCGGGCGCGGTATAGTTCCCTTGATGGCACGTTCGTGTGCCGAGCTGACCGGACAGCCCAACCGTTCATACATTCAGTTCGCACTTATCCGCCGGAATCTCCGGCAGACCATTTCTTCTCGGGCCGTTTCGGTCGACAACCTGACCTGCGTGTTTCACAGGCCGATGGCGCTGCGGCGGTGTTGCTCTTTTGCGACCGCACGCACCGGCAGACCTGTCGGTGGTGCATTCCGTTTCCTCACTTCATACGGAGGTTGTTATGTGTACGAGAACTCTGAGTCATTGCGTGTGTGTCGTCGGACTGCTGTTGATCACGACGGTAGCCGGGGCGCAGACCACCTACTACGTCAATGGGAGCTGCGGAGATAACGCCTGGACCGGGACCAGCCCTGTGTGTGCAGCGCCCGATGGGCCCAAGGCGACCATCCAACGGGGGATCAATGCGACCTCCAACGGGGACGTTGTATTCGTTGCGGATGGCGTCTACACGGGCTCGGGCAACAAGAATCTCAGCTACAACGGGCGATTGATAACGGTTCGGTCCGCCAACGGTCCGGACAACTGCATCATCGATTGTCAAGGGAGCGGTCGTGCCTTTACATTCGAGAACGGCGAAACCACCGAGTCCGTGATCCAGGGCTTCACCATTACCAACGGCTCAGCGAACATCGGCGGCGCGTTCTTCTCAGAGAACGCCGGCGCGAGCGTCCTTGACTGTGTCTTTGACTCCAACACCGCGGAGGTCGGCGGCGCGATCTATCATCGCGAAGAGGGGGATTTGATACTCGCGAACTGCACGTTCACTGCCAACGTCGGGACGGTCGCCGTGGGTGGAATGTTCTTCCACTCCTTCTTCGGCCCCTCCGGTGATGTGATGCTGTCCGACTGCAACTTTTCGATGAATGTGGGAAGCTTCTCTATCGGCGGATTAGCCGTCGCGCACGCTGAAGCGAGTTTGATCAACTGCTCATTCTTTCAGAATGAAGGGAACTTCAATGGCGGCGGGATGGCTAGTTCCGGCGACATAACGCTCGTGAACTGCGCCTTCAGTGGCAACACCGCAACCATCGGAGGTGGCCTTTCAAACGGCACCCTCGCAACCCTGATCAACTGCACCTTTAGTAACAATGTGGGCAATGGGGTCGAGAACAGCAGCGACGATTCCGCGGTCCTGGCCAACTGCGTGCTCTGGGGCAACACGCCCGCCCAACTCGAGGGGGACTCGTTCACCGTCACCTACAGCGACATCCAAGGCGGCTGGCCCGGCGCCGGCAACATCGACGCCGATCCGTTGTTCGTACAGCCCGCCGGCGACGATCTGCGCCTTGCCTTCGGCTCACCCTGCA
>JACZXL010000157.1 GCA_022571635.1 Planctomycetota bacterium | reverse complement strand
AAGACGTTCCGGATCGACTCGGCGATCCAGACCGGCAAGAAGTTCGGGATGCAATTGTTGGACGATCACCTCTGGAACCTGTACCAGCGGGGGGTGATCTCGGCGGAGGAGATGGTGGACAAGAGTAAGGATCCCGGGGAGCTCACGGAGAAGGTTCACCGGGCCGGCGGGACCGTCGGCCGGACCGAGCTGGACGCTGTCGTGGAGGACGTGGAGAGTTGAAGCGGCACGCTGCCTGCCGGGCCGCCGTGCCCCCTCGTGTAGGGCCCTTCGCGTGATCGGCCCCGGGCGAAACAGCGACCGGGCCAGAGCGATACCCGGATAGAATGTTGTATTATCCAGATGTCCTATATAACTAATTGGCCATCTGCATTTGCATAGCGTTTGAGAGGCACTATTATTGACCGTGTCTGCCATGAGCTACAGAAGGCTCGAAGCGGATCGGGCTGGGCGTACAACGGTAGGGCTGCCCGAGATCGGTTGGAGACAAAGGTTCGGATAGGGACAACATGGCGGATCGAGCATATCGCTTAAAGAACCAGGTGGATCCAACGGAGCTGAAGGGCCGTCGTTTGGGGCGGGTCCTGACAAAACTGAAAAAAGTCACCCGGGAGCAGGTTCAGGAAGCGCTACAGCTACAGAAGACGCGAAAAGAGCCCCTCGGCCAGTTGCTGGTCGGGTTGGGCTACATCACCGACACAGACGTGCTCGAGGCGTTGGCCGGCCAGGCAGGGATGCGGATGGTCGAGCTCAAGGAGGACGCGATCCCGAACTCGGCGATCGAGGCGCTGCCGGCGGAGACGGCCAACACCTATCAGATCATTCCACTGAAGTTCGACAGCGGTACACGCCACATTGTGGTGGCGATGAAGAGTCCGGACAACTTCCGAGCCGTGGACGACTTGCGCCTCCTGATGGGATTCAAGGTGGAGGCGGTGGTGGCGCCGTGCGATCAGATCGACAGCGTACTGAAGAAACGCTACGGGGAGCAGGCGCCATCGATGGCCGCAGTCATGGCCGAACTGGGCGACTCGGACACGCTGGCGGCGCTGGAGGGTCGAGGTGATTCGATCGACCTGGAGGAGCTCGCGCAGGCCGCGGAGGACAACAAGATCGTTCGGCTGCTGAACCTGGTGCTGCTGCAGGCGATCAAGGACAAGGCCTCGGACATCCACTTCGAGCCGTTTGAGGCCGAGTTCAAGATGCGCTACCGCATCGACGGGATCCTGTATGAGATGATCCCGCCCCCGAAGCACCTGGCGTTGCCGATTATCTCGCGCATCAAGGTGATGGCGAACCTAGACATCGCTGAGCGCCGCTTGCCCCAAGACGGCCGCATCGAGCTGACGGTGAGAAACAGCCCGGTCGATCTGCGGGTATCGGTGTTGCCGACGATGTTCGGCGAGTCAGTCGTGATGCGGGTGTTGGACCGTTCGAACATTCAACTGAGCCTCGACAAGGTCGGATTGCGCAAGGACGAGCTGGAGGTCATGCGCTCACTCATCAAAAAGCCGAACGGGATCATCATCGTGACCGGGCCGACCGGCTGCGGGAAGACGACGACGTTGTACGCGGCGCTGAGTGAGTTGAATGAACCGACGACGAAGATCCTGACGGCTGAGGATCCGGTGGAGTACGACATTGACGGCCTGATTCAATGCCAGATCAACACGGATCAGGGCCTGACGTTCGCGCGCCTGCTTCGCTCGTTTCTTCGTCAGGATCCAGACATCATTCTGGTGGGCGAAATCCGCGACCTGGAGACGGCCCAGATTGCGGTGCAGGCGTCGTTGACCGGACACCTGGTGTTCTCGACGCTGCACACGAACGACGCTCCGTCTTCCATATTGCGCCTACTCGACCTCGGGCTGGAGTCGTTCTTGCTGACGGCGACGGTCGAGGCGATCGTCGCGCAGCGTCTGGTTCGCCGGATCTGTCTGAGCTGCAAGGAGGAGTATGTCCCCACGGACGAGCAACTGATGGAGCTACAGCTTCGCCGCAGCGATGTTGAAGACCGGACGTTGTTCCGCGGTCGTGGCTGCGACGAGTGCAACCACAGCGGGTACAAAGGCCGAATGGCAATCTTCGAGATCATGCGGCTCGACGATCAGTTGCGCCAGATAATCCTGACGCAGGCCTCGACCAACGTGCTTCGAGCCGAGGCGCGCAAGCGAGGGATGCGCTCATTGCGTGATACCGGTCTGATGGCGATCTACGAAGGCCAGACCACAATCGACGAAGTGGTTCGCGAGACCATCATTGAGGAGTAGTCCGCCGGCGATGCGGCGATTGAAGCACGGCGCTTGAGGCACAAAGGATAGTTTGATGACGACGTATACGTACGAAGCACTGAATTCAGCGGGCAAGCCGCAAAAAGGCACCGTGGAGGCCGCCACGAGCGATGAGGCGATCCAGAGGATCAAGGGCCAAGGCTTCTTTCCGACCTCCGTTCGAGAGCAGAAGGTCAAGGGCGACGCCGGCGTGCGGGGGGGCGGTACACGTCGAAAAGCGAAGAAGCGACAGAGTGTGCTGTCGTTCAGTATCGGCAGGGTGAGCCAAAAAAAGCTGACGTTGTTCACGCGGCAGCTCTCGACGCTTCAGGACGCGGGTTTGCCGCTGCTTCGATCGCTTCAAATCCTTGAAACGCAGCAGAAGCCCGGGCTGCTCAAATCCGTTCTCTCGCAGGTGTCGGAGGATGTCGAGTCCGGCTCCACCTTGTCCGACGCGATGGCCAAACACCCCAAGGCGTTCGATCGCCTGTATTGCAAAATGGTCAACGCCGGAGAGATCGGCGGTGTGCTGGACGTGATTCTTCAGCGGCTGGCGATCTTTATGGAAAAGGCCCAACGATTGCGCCGCAGGATCATCGGAGCCATGATCTATCCGTGCGTCGTGATCGCAGTGGCGGTGCTGATCGTGACCGGCATCATGGTCTACGTCATCCCGAAGTTCCACGATATCTTCAACGATTTCGAGGTGGAATTGCCCGGCCTGACGATCTGGCTCATCAACATCAGCAACTGGATGGCGATGAAGAACCCCGGCCAGAACGTGCCGGGCGCGGTTTGGATCCTGGGTTCGCCCGTTCTGATCTTCCTCTTCTTCAAGTTGATCCGCAAGACCGGACCGGGCCGGGCGATCACCGACCACATCCGCGTCAGGATTCCGGTCATTGGGGGACTGATCCGCAAGACCTCGGTGGCGCGGTTCACCCGGACGCTGGGGACGTTGATCTCGGCGGGCGTGCCGATCCTCGAAGCGATCATGATCACCCGCGACACCTCCGGGAACTACGTGTACGAGAAGGCGTTGACGAAGGTCCACGACTCGATACGCGAAGGAGAGACGTTCGCCGGGCCGTTGCGTGAGGCGAAGGTCTGTGACTCGCTGGTCGTGAACATGATCGACGTGGGTGAGGAGACCGGCGACCTCGACGCCATGCTCATGAAAATCGCCGACAACTACGATGAAGAGGTCGATGTCGCAGTGCAGGGCATGCTCAGTCTCCTCGAACCGTTGCTGGTCGTGGTCTTAGGCGGAATCATCGGCACGATCGTGCTGGCGCTGTTCCTGCCCCTTGTCAAGATGATCGAATCCGTCTCGACCACCAAACTGTAACGCGCCCGGTGTGATGGAAGGGCCCGGCCGGGAGCGACCGGGAAAAGCAAGCCCTGATCGAGTCCAAGTCAAGTGATGAGTGACAACACAGCAAGAAACAGGGCCAGGAGGATCCGAGACGGGTTCACGATCGTCGAGCTGCTGATCGTGACCGCGATGATCATCCTGTTGCTGAGTATTTTGGTCGTGGCCGTCAATCGGGCGAGCCGGACGTCGCAAATCACCAACACCCGCGCGTTGATGAACTCGATCAGCCAGTCTTTGGAGCGTTTCAAGGAGGATGTGGGATATTACCCGCCGGTGTTGGGGGTGGACCGTAGCCTCGACGTGGACGAGATACCGGATCCGACGATCTCGGATCCCCCGGACGATCCTGACTATGTTCAGGCCGTTCAGGATTGGTACTCGGTGACGAGTCTGGCCGAGTATCTGCTGGGATACGGCGAGGGTGTGGAAGACGGGTATGGTTACGTCGACGTCGATGAAGTGCCGACGCTGGGAATTCGTGACCCGGGCAGCGACGCGGTCTGGGGGGCCAGCACAAACGACCGCAACATGAATGGCGTATTCGGGGAAGTCGACGATCGTGATCCGCCTACCGAAGGAAAGCGGTTCGGACCATACCTGCAGCTCAAAGACGAGCGGCTGGTGGCGGGGATCGATCCTGACGGCAATATCGTATTCCCCGGCGAAGATATTCTTTTCGACACGTATCCGAAGGTCATCACGGACTATTGGGGCCGGCCGATTCGGTATTACCGCACCGTCTATAAGCCGGGCGCGATCAAGTATCCGTTTCGAGCGGCGAGCCTCGGCGGTTTCACGCCGACGCTGGCGGATGTGTTCGTGTTACGGCCTTGGGAAGTCGACCCTGGCGCAGCCACCGACAGCCCGATCGCGGACGTCGGTGCGCAGGGCGACACGACCGCTACCTACGCGTTGAAGACGGCAGCGTTTGCGTTGTTTTCCGCCGGAGCCGATCGCTCGCTCGATTGGATGTCACGATTCGATATCAATGATCCGGACGGCGACAAGATCAGCGGCGAGAACGAGGACAACATTGTGGAGGTCGGACCATGAGCCGGCGCTATGGAACCAACAAGGACGGCGGCACGATCGCCCAACCGTGTGGCATCAATCGCCGACGAACCGCGCGCCGATCGCCCGGGTTTACGCTGATCGAGCTGGTGGTGGTGATCAGTATCATTCTGCTGCTGGTGGGGCTGACGATGTCGGTGGGGCTGGCGGTCCGGTCGCAGTCCGAGACCCGCCAAACCGAGAACGTTCTGATTCTGCTGGACCAGGCGGTCAAGCAGTGGCAGATCGCCGCCGACCGGCAACTGAGTTGGGGGAAGAACGACACGCCGGTCGGCGCCGTGTACGACGTGGAAGGGGAGGACGCCGGAGGCAGCCCGATCCCTGCCGATGTACAGCTCATCCAACTGCTCGAGCGCATTCGTACCAATAGCGCCGCGCGCGACATCCTGGCCCAGATTGATAACGACTTTCTGCAACAGGAGAGAGAGGATAACGTTACCTTCTTGACGCTGGTTGATCCGTGGGACTCGCCGGTCTGCCTGATTCATCCGGGGCGTTTGCCTGACCTGATCAATTACCCCACTGATTTCGTTGGCGATATCGACGGCACCATCCGAACCGACCACGAGAACCGGTTCGGCATCGCGCTGAACCGCGGACTGCTGTTCCTTTCGGCCGGGCCGGATGGCGAGTTTGGTGACTTGCGCGCGGACCCGGGTTCGGATGCCTTCAAGCAGACGCAGGACAACGTCTATTCCTACAAGCCGGGGTCAGACCAGTAATGCCATGAACGAGTCACGTGCCAGATTATCGCGAACTTCCGGGGGCGGGGGCGGCTTTACGCTGATCGAGCTGCTGGTGGCGATGGGTGTGATCGCGGTGCTCGCCGTGCTGACCCTGATGTCAATGCGGGGGATCGCAAACGACGCGCGCCTGGCCTCGGCGACCAACAGCGTCAAGGCGGCGCTGGATAACGCACGAGCCATGGCCATGAAGAACAACACGATCGTGCTCGTCGTCTTCCGCCCACGGCTCGAGGGCGTCCACAAACAGAAGCAGGAAGTCGACATCATCACCGCGAAATGGACGGGAGAGTCGGCGGCGCTCGATACGGACAACGATGGCTCGCTCGACTTTGTCGTTGACCGCTTCGTGCCGATCCCTGCGATTGTGGTGCGGACCATCCCGGCTGGAATCAAGATTGCGGCGCCGAAGTATGGTGGTGACGACGAGGATGACCTGTGGATCACACAGACCCATCTGCCCGCCATCGATCAGGTGACGGGAAGCGGTGAAGCGCCCGGGAAGATGATTGCCATCATGTACGGACCGGACGGGACGACAATCACCCGCAACTCACAATCCGATTCGAACCGGATGTTCGTCGATTTCAACAATGATGGACTCCAGCGAGACGATGCGGCTTTCTGGGACTACTCGAATAACAGCAACTACCCCGGCACCACGTACTTCGACCAAATGTTTGAGGACGACGAGCCGTTCCTTGCCATGGCGCCGTTTCTCGCGGTTTTCGACGATGACGAGGCGCGTGAAATTTTCGACGCGACAGCGTGGGGTAGCGAAGTTACTCGGCTCGAGGATTTGACCGAGTACATCACGCAGTTCGCCAAGCGGATCCATTTCAACCGCTACACAGGGGTGGTGATGAAATGAGTAGAAGAAGGCATCAAGGCATCGAGGCATCGAGGCATCGAGTAAGAGAGGCGCGAAGGCACGGAGGCACGGAGGCACGAAGTGCAGCCGTCTCCCGACGGCGCGGCTTCTCGCTGATTGAGGTGCTGCTGTCGGTGTTCATTCTCGGCATCGGCGTGATCAGCATCGCGGCGCTGTTCCCGGCCGGGATCGCCCAGCAACGTCAATCCGTGGACGACATCACCGGCCCGATCGTCGCCCAGAACGCCCTGGCGATATTGCGCACCAAGCTGCGACCCGCGGACTTCGGGACGTTCGAGGAGTTCATTTTCGCACCTCCCTTGTTCACGATCGACGGTGATTGGCCCTGGTTGCGCCCAGCGTTCATTCTCAACAACCCCGCTTATTCAAGCGGGACGATCGACATCTTCAACGGCACGGGAGCCGCTACTGCAAGTGAGCCAGGAATCCCCAGCGGCATTCCATACAACACAGCGCGATATGGACTGACTTTTCCCATCTTCATCGTGACCCAGCAGGAGCGCTACTACCCGATGCGCTCCTTGAACTCGGCCGACCCCAGGCCGCCGAAGCCGCAGTACGTCTGGGACTGCATGTTCCGCCGGTTCCAGGGCAAGGTGATGGTGGCGATCTTCGTCTACCGAACCACGATCGTCGGCGGTGGGGACGTGGCCTACACCGTGCCGCCAAATCAAACAGACCCCGCAGTTCCGCCGCTGCCGATCAACCTCGACCTCATTAATAATGCGCCGTGGGATACCTATGGTCTTACACCGGGCAATCCTGCGGACGATGCACTGATCCAAGGCACCGATCCGTACAACACTGCCGATCAGGCTCAGTCCTGGCAAGAGCCGGGGCAGTGGATTCTCGATCAGAACAACAATCTGCACCGTGTGTTGTCGCAATACCGCCACGACGAGTTTGGTCCTGTGGTGGAGCTCATCCGCCCGGTGCCGAGCTTGCCTGTATTGCCCGTGTACTTCCTGCTCGACACGGGAAACCAAACAGGCATAGAGGATGTCGTGAGCAACATCTGGTACATCCCGCGTGAGCTGAAGCTGGACACCAATGACGACGGGCAGGGCGATCTGCCCGTGCGCTTGACGCCCGTGTATGTCACGGTGAGGGAGCTGTGAGCATGAAGGCGCGAAGGCACGAAGGCGCGAAGGCGCGACGTTTAGCCGCGAGCCGAAGGCGAGCGCGTGGCTTCACCCTGGTCGAGCTGATGATCGCGGTGGCGGTGTTGGTCGTGATCATCGTCGCGACGTCGAAGATCTTCTCCACGGCGGGCAAGGTTACGAGCCTGGGCCAGGCGACCGCGGACGTGCTCCAGGAGACGACGGCGATCGAGCGGCAGATCCGCAGCGACTTTGAGCGCCTCGCGCCCAACGGCGTGTTTGCGATCCGCTGTGTCTCGATTCGCAATGACATCAACGTTCCACTCGGTCCGTTGCTGAACCCCGCGCTACCGGACGCAGCGATGATCCGGGCCGATCAGTTGTTGTTTTTCACCAACGGCGTGCAATCGATCCAGACGTATCGCCAGGACGCGGGCTTTCGCCACAAGGGTCAAGCTACCGCGGCCCGCGTGTACTACGGCCACGCCTTCCAGCTTCCCGAGGCGAGGGCCGTAGATGAACAGCCGGGGACGCCAGAACAGGTGAGTGCGCACGATCCGTTCATGGATCTGAACAATCCGCTTGTTCCGTGGTACTTCGATTTGGCCGAGTACAACATGGTCTGGACGACGTTCAGTTCAGACTCGGCCGACGGCTCGGACTACACCACAGTCGAGGCGGGAGCACTTAGCGCCAATCAACCGCTGGCGCCGCAATGGCTGCTGACGCGTCAGGCCGTGCTGCTGGCGGACGACGGGGGAAACGAGGTCGTTTTTCTCAACAACAATCGTTCGGCGTACACCATCGCCGATGACGTGGTCCGCAACGGTCGGGTCGATGCCGCCGCGACGCAGCTCAACGACATTCGCCGGGCGATCACCCTCGACTCGACCGGCGGCTTTCGGCCGTGGTTTGATCCGAGCTCCTTCACGGACGATCAGCGAAGCGTCATCAGCAACGACGTCCTGTTCTACCCCCGCGCGGAGCGCGTCGCGCCGGGGATGCATCGCGTCGATCAGGCGTTGACCAATAACGTCCTGGCCGGGGCGTGCAGCTCGTTCATCGTCGAGTGGACGTATTCCAACGGCGTGGGCGAAGTGCTGGATGACTTTGGCGTCCCGATCTGGAACGGGGTACAGATCGCAACGGGTCGGGAGCAGCCATGGTTCGGGCTTGATGCCGATCTGGACGGCGATGGGAACTTCGAGCGCGGTGTGCACTTCTACAGCGACGACGTGTGGTGGAACGGCGCCGAGACGATCCTCCCTATCAATACGATGCCGAACAACGTTGAGGAGCTCGTAATCGATACGCCGGAGTTGCGGGTCTACGAGGCGTTCT
>JACZXL010000359.1 GCA_022571635.1 Planctomycetota bacterium | reverse complement strand
CGCCTTCAGGGCGTCGGGGTTGAGGGGGGCAAGGTCGTCGGGGGTGAAGAGGCCGTCTTTGCGGATCAGCTCATCGTCGAAGTGGATCGTGCCGCCGCCGAACTCGGGGCGCTGAATCAACACCAAGTCCCAGTGGATCTCTGATCGGTTTCCGTTGTCGGCTTCGTCGTAGGCTCTTCCGGGGGTGAAGTGCAACGAGCCGGCGATCTTCTCGTCAAACAGAATGTCTTTCATCGCGTGGGTGATATAGGGATTGAAGCCGATGGCGAACTCGCCGACGTAGCGGGCCCCATCATCGGTGTCGAGGATCGAGTTGATCTGATCGGACTTGTCATCAGCGGTCGCCTCGATGACCTGTCCATCCTTGAACGTGAGGCGGACGTTCTCAAACGTCGTGCCGTTATAGAGCGTTGGCGTGTTGAAATGAATGACGCCGTTGACGGAATCGCGGACCGGTGCGGTGAAGCACTCGCCATCGGGGATATTGTGCGAGCCGGAGCAGGGCACGGCGCCGATGTCTTTGATTGAAAAGGCAAGATCAGTATCACCCGGGCCTTCGATTCGCACACGATCAACCTGACGCATGCGCTGAGCGAGCGGCTGCACGGCGCGGTCCATCTTGGCGTAGTCCAAGGTGCAGACGTCGAAGTAGAAGTCCTCGAAGGCTTCAGTGCTCATCTGCGCAAGCTGGGCCATGCTCGGCGTGGGCCAACGCAGGACGCACCATTTCGTGTGGGGGATGCGCTGCTCGAAGTGCACCGGTTTGCCATAGAGGCGAGCCTGCTTCTTGAGTTGGTCATCGTCGATGTCGGCCGGCTCGGAAACGTTGAGCGAACCGCGCAACCCGATGTAGGCTTGCATCTTCGTCATGCGGTAACGGTCGTAGTCGGCCCAGACGTCGAAGTTGGCGTCACCGGCGTCGAGATTGAGCGCACGCATCACTCGATTGCTTCGGATGGCCACGTGCGGGTGCCCCCCGGCGCGCCGCGCAGCCTTGATGAGGGCAATGACCATGTCATCCGGTGCGTCGAAGACCTCAATGAGTACGTGCTCGTCAGCTTGCAGTGAGGTCGAATGATTGATGAGAAGTTCGGCCAGTTTGGCATAGCGTGGGTCAGGCATTGGTTGGTCCATGAATGGTTTGCGCACAGAATAATGGGCGGAGTCGGCGCGAACACACATGGCGATCATTCGGGCGCCGATGGAAGTCGTCGCGCCGGACTCGGTTCACCGGCCGCCCCATGCCGTCTGCACTGCTTCCAGCGGCTCTTGATCGTTGATTCGTATGCGCGCGCTGCGGGCCAGAAGTTGATCGACCTGCCGGCGACCGATCCGCACGGTGAATTGAGCTGTGCCCTCACCGTACTGTCGATCGAGCACTTCGGTCCGCTTCTCGATGAAATCGACGGCTCGGCTGTCGGCCATGGAAACGGTGATCGTCACCTCGCGTACGCCGCCGATCATGTGCTCGCGCACCGCATCGGCCAGCTCATCGAGTCCTTCGCCCGTTGTTGCGCTGAGCGGAATTGCCTCGGGCTCCTGGTTCAGCCAACACAGCAGCGTTTTGCTGTCGTTCAGGCGGTCGATCTTGTTCAACGTCAAGATGCGTTGTTGATCGGCGGCGCCGATCTCCTCGAGCGTCGCGCGAACGGTCTCGATCTGCATCTGTGCGTTGGGGTCCGCAACGTCGAGCACGATAATGATCAGGTCGGCGAAGATTGTTTCCTCTAAGGTCGAGCGGAACGACGCGACGAGATGATGCGGCAACTGGCGTATGAAGCCGACGGTATCGGAGAGCATCGCACTGTTTCCCCCGCCGAGATCCCATCGCTCGATGCGGGTTCCGAGCGTCGCGAAGAGCTTCTGGTGCACGAACGCGCCGCCGGAGGTCAAACCGTTGAACAAGGTGGACTTGCCGGCGTTGGTGTAGCCGACGAGCCCAACGGTGTAGTGATCCACGTTGCGCTTCTGGACCTCGCGCGACTTGCGCTGCTGAATTCGCACCAGTTCGCGCTTGAGGTTGCGCAACCGGAGCTGAACGAGTCGGCGGTCGATTTCCAACTGTTTTTCACCGGGGCCGCGGGTGCCGATGCCGATCGGTGCGCCGCCAGCGATGTTCTCCAAGTGGGTCCACATCGCGCGCAAGCGGGGGTAGGTGTATTCGAGCTGGGCGATTTCCACCTGGAGCTTGGCGGCGTGGGTGGCGG
>JACZXL010000358.1 GCA_022571635.1 Planctomycetota bacterium | reverse complement strand
AGCCGGCGCAGCAGATGCCGATGGTCCGGCCCTGGTAGGAGAAGGTTGGGGCATCCGCACCGAGCAGCGCACCGGAGATTGGACATGTTGCATTGAGCCGAGCTGCCGGACGCGAGGTTGCTCCGGCCGGTCGGGTCGCGGCGCCGCCGCGGTCAGTTTGTGTGGACACGATGGCGGCGTCGAACCCGGCCTTCTCCACGGCATCGACGAGTGTATCGTCGCTCACCGCATTGGGCGAATCGAGCACCACCCAGGCCAGTTTGCTCTGAAGGTTCACCTCGACATCACGCACGCCGTCAAGCGCTGCGAGCGCCTTCGTCACGGAATCGACGCATCCCTGGCACATCATGCCGTTGACCTGCAACATTGTCCGATCGTTCGTCGCCACCGGCGCTGGGGCGTCCTTGAGCGTCCCGTCGGTGGCCGACTTCTCCCCCGAAAGGATCTTACCGGTGGATTCCCGCAGGGCGTCAACAAGTCGCTGACCCGGACGAAAACGCGCTGCATCCGCTCGCCGACCGCCACCGAGTTGATGCACCCAATCAACCGGCTTCGGCGGCGCATCGGTCCATTGCGCATCCTTGTCGTAGTACAGATAGATGTCCCACGCGGGCCCGGCATTCTCGTAAAGCAAGTCCTTCGCGATGGCGTAACCGGATTTGCGATCCGGATCGTAGAACTGCTTTACTCTCGGATCATCGAAGATTGCTGCCGAGTTTGTAGCAACCTTCTCGTTGTCGCTGGGCAGCATGTCGATCCAGACGATGCTGACTTGAATATCCGCATCTGGATACGCCTTGAGCACTGACTCTCGTATCGCTTTTGCGCCGAACACGCACGCCGGGCACGTTGAAGAAAGCAGCGCTACGAATCTCGGCTTGCCTCCACCACTGTTGAAATAATCGATCAAAGGCCGAAGTGAATTCTTCAATGAGATCGGTTCAGCTTGAGCTTCCTGCGAGATCATGGTTGGCGAAACCTCCGACAGCGACTCGGCAGGGCCGACTGGACAGCGATCGTTACACACCACGCCACCCGTCCACCGACAAATGACCTTGCCGGGACAATCCGGGCGATCTTGGGCGTATGCCTGGCCGCAGGCTGAACCCGTGATCACACAACAACATAGAAACCCAGTTGGTGCGACGGCTGTAAACATTGGCAACCTCCTTGATCTGACGATCCTTGGTTGGGTCGGATTCGCATGAAACCGTTAGTGCTTGAGCATCGAGCTGAGCGCCTGCATGGCTGAACTCATGCGCTTCTCCGCTTCGAGCTGACCGCAACTTGTCAGGCAGTTGAGCAACTCTTCCTCGATGAGCTTTACCGTCACTCGATTCAGCGCCGCCTTGACCGCCGCCGTCTGCATGAGAATCTCATCGCAGCATCGCCGTTCTTGGACCATTCGCTTGACTGCGCCAACGTGGCCCTCGATCCGGCTCAGGCCGTTGGAAAGGGCTTTGATGGTCTCCTCCGACAAATAGGTCTTTTTCGTCGTTTCGGTATCAGGCATGGGTATCTCCAGGTGTAATATATCCCCCCGGGGGGGATATGTTCCCGCCGAACACCGAAAATCCGAATTTTCTTGGGTTCCGGCCCGCCAGGACCTCAGGAGGGCGGTTTCGCGGCCCTTTCGCGGTCGCTAGTTTCGCTGGTGGGTGAACGGCCGCTCCCTCGTCCCCGACAAGCCCATCGCACCGGTCAAGAACGGATTGATCAATGAGCGCACAGACTACGAGTCGAGCGATGATCAAGGGAGGCATCCCGACGATCTTCGTAACGGACATGGCCACAGCGGCGGCGTTCTACACCGAAATCCTCGGGCTCCGCCTTCAGTACCGGGCTGGAGATCATTTCGCAATGATCGACGTGGGAGACGGGCTATCCCTGGGTCTGCACCCCCGTCCCCGTCCCCGGAATGCCCGGGTCGATCCAGGTCGGCCTGAACGTCTGCAAGCCTCTGGCACAGGTCGTCGAAATGCTTCAATCGCGCGACGTGAGGTTTGGGCAACACGACGAGGGGCCCGATCGTGGACGACGGCGCCGTCAAGCTCGCGTTCCTTAGCGACCCTGACGGCACCGGCCTGTACCTCTGTGAAGCGGCGCAGCCGCTGTAGGGCGCCAACGAGCGCAATCAACTCCTACGAACCTCGCCGGTCTATCGCCGCGAGGCAAGCCCGTCGCGGTGCGCACCTCAAACTCAGTCGAAATGCTTGTCCAGCAGTT
>JACZXL010000357.1 GCA_022571635.1 Planctomycetota bacterium | reverse complement strand
CGGACAGCCCGAAGCCGCCGAACGGCTGCCGCCCCACCAACGCCCCGGTGCAGCCTCGATTGATGTACAGGTTGCCGACACGAAACTCGGCCCGGGCCGTTTCGATGTTGGACGGCTTGCGCGAATACACACCGCCGGTGAGTTTGTAGCCCGTGCTGTTGGCCAAGGCGAGCGCTTCGTCGAACGTCCGCACCTTCATGACCGACAACACCGGTCCGAAGATCTCTTCCGTGGCGATCCGTGCGGTGGGCGGCGCTTCGGCGAAAATGTGCGGTGCAATGTAGTGTCGGCCCGGGGCGAGATCGCGCTCCGGCGGCAACGCACACACCAACGCGAGCGGCGCCTCAGACTTGCCGATCTCGATGTACTCGTTGATCGAATCAAACGCGCTCTTGTCGATAATCGGACCGAAATCAACGGCTGGATCGAGCGGGTTCCCGATCTTGAGCGCCTTGGTCGATTCGCACAGACGATCGAGGAACGTCTCGTAGGCCGATTCGAGCACGATCGCGCGGGAGCAGGCGGAACACTTTTGACCCTGATATCCGAACGCAGACTGACGCACGCCGAGCACCGCTTCATCGAGATCGGCTGACGCATCCACGATGATCGCGTTCTTGCCGCCCATCTCGCTGATGACTTTCTTGATATGCCCCTGGCCGGACGGCACTTGACCGGCGGCGCCGATGATGTCCAGCCCGACCTCCATCGAGCCGGTGAACGCGATCAATGCGGTGCGGTGATCGCGGACCATTTTCGCGCCGACGGTTCGGCCCGGCCCGGCCATGAAGTGAATCACATCATCCGGGCAGCCCGCTTCGAGCAAGATGTCGTAGAAGGTCTTGCCGATGCCGAGCGCTGGGCCCGCCGGCTTGATCAACGTCGGGTTGCCGGTCACCAGCGCCGCGGTGGTCATACCACAAAGTATCGCCAGCGGGAAGTTCCACGGACTGATGACGACGGCCACCCCGCGCGGCTGGTAGATCACCTCATTCAACTCACCGACGAATGAGCCGAGGCGTTCGTGCTCAAACAACGAGACCGCCGTTCGAGCGTAGTACTCGCAAAAATCGATGGCCTCACACACATCGCCGTCGGCTTCGCGCCAGACCTTCCCCGCCTCGCGGATCATGATCCCGCATATTTCATCGCGCCGCGCGCGCATGATTCTCGCGGCGTTGATCAGCACCGCCGATCGTTCGCGCACGGGCATCGCACGCCATCGCGGTAGGGCCCCCTGCGCCGCCGCCAAGGCGCGCTCGGCATCGTCCTCCGTCGCATCTGCCTTGACATCCGGCACTTTCACGGCGTCGATCAACTTCGCAAACGATTCACGCACGCTGCGCTGCGAAAAATCACGCAGCGGCTCGTTGACAAACGCTCGGCCGTCGCCGACGCCCTCGATCGCCCGCGTCAACTGATGGCGCTGCGGCGCTTGTTCGATACGCTGTATCCCGGGGTCCGGCGTTTGATGGTGTCGAGGCGGCGCGGCGAGCAGTTCGTCAATCGACGCATTCTCATGGAAGCCGGCGCGAAGCCACGATTCGTTGGACGTGTTCTCCAGCAGACGGCGAACGAGATACGCCATGCCGGGGATCATCTCGCCCACCGGCACATATTCACGCACCCGCAACCCCATATCGACCGTAGCGGCTTTGAGTTGATCCGCCATGCCGTGCAGCATCTGGAACTCGACCGCGTTCTTCGGTAGACCATGTTGCTCCATCAACGCCAAGGCGTAGGCGATCGACCGGGCGTTGTGCGAACCCAGGGCAAGCTTCACCCCGCCGTCACTCGTCGAACTTGGCATGGCGTCGATGAGCAACTTTGTCATGCGCTCAAAGCAAGCGTCCGTGTCGAATTTTCGGCTCCACACCGGCACCGGCCAACCTTGCTCCTCGGCGTGGATGGTCTCGTAATCCCAATACGCGCCCTTGACCAAGCGCACCGTCACCTGCCGTCCGCTGGCGATTGACCACTCGATGATGCGCTGGGCGTCTTCGTCCCCGCTGCGTAGATACGACTGCAGCGCTACACCTGCGGGGAACTCGATCTGGTCGCAACACCGCATAAACAGTTCGAGCGTCAGGTCCTTCAGCTCGTACTGCTCGATATCGAAGTTGATGAAGACGTTGTTCGCCGCCGCCGCTTCAAGAATCGGCCGCAGCGCTGCGATCAGCTCACGGATCGAACCATCCATGTCGATCGGGTCCGCTTCGGAATAAAGCGAGCTGATCTTGATGGAAACGTTGGTGCGCGGAATCGGCCCGAGGTG
>JACZXL010000356.1 GCA_022571635.1 Planctomycetota bacterium | reverse complement strand
GGTTACAGGCGCTGGTAATGACCGTGTTCCAGAACTTTGCGATCGTCGATTCCGTCTGTTCGGTGTCCGCGAGGAACTCGCTGAAGGTTCGACCAGCCCACGAGAGCCGACCCTTGGCGCCGAGGCGGATCATGCGCCACATCGCACGCTGTATCTGCTTGCGTTCGTTCTTTTGGAGGAGTCCCATTCGAGCAAACGACGGCGCTAAATGAAAAGGGGCGGGCAACCGGCTCGCCTTCACGCAGTCGATCTCACCGTGGCTGTGTGTCCAATACAGCGTACGGTGCCAGTCGATCTTATCGAGCACCCCAAGACGATCGTACAGGTCGATCAGGTTGGTGCAGCACCCCATCAGCACGTGCTGGCAGTTGTCGATGACCTCACCGCTTCGTGGATCGACGAAGCTGGTCGCCCGTCCACCCAGGATCTTTCGGCTCTCGATGATGATCGGCTGGCAGTCGGCCTCGGCAAGCTTCAGGGCCGCGGCGATGCCCGCCAGGCCGCCGCCGACGATCGCGATGCGTCGTCTCAAAGCGAGCCGTTTCCAGTCGGGTGGCCGAACCACTTGGCGCGCATCGCGATCAATCCCTTTCGCCACGCGCCCAGGCGCACTCGCCTCCTCGTGATGATCTGCGACGGTTCATCCTCGATCTTTTTCAAGAGTGAACCGTAGATGGCCGTCATCGCCCAAAGCGCGGGCCGGCAAGAGGGCGTGATCATCTGATCGAGCGGGGCCGATCGATCATAAAACGAACGGGCGCGGGCCGCTTGAGCGCGGACGAAGTGCGCGCAGCGCGGCGGATCGGACCAGTCACGAAGTTCTTCGGGCGCGAGGCCGTGTTGGGCGAAATCTTCTGCCGGAAGATAGATGCGTCCTGCGTCGTAATCTTCTCGGTAGTCGCGCAGCATGTTGGTGAGTTGGAAGGCGATGCCGCGATCGACCGCACGGGCCGGCGCGTTCGGATCGTCAAATCCCCAGATGTTGATGCACAAGAGCCCCACGGAGGACGCCACCCGGTAGCAGTATTCACGAACCTGCTCGAATGTCTCATAGTGTCGGCCCGCGAGGTCGTCGATTTGTCCATCCAGCATGAGATACAGCGCGTCGCGATGAAGGTCGAAACGAAGGGCGACATCGGCCAAAGCGATCCACAACGGATCGTTGTCATCGCCGGTCCCGGTCAGTGCGCGCTCAGTCGCGGCGCGGAAGGCCTCGATTCTTTCAAGACACTGCGTTGATGCGGGGTCCGCGTCGTCAACAAGATCGTCGGCCCGCCTCATCCACGCGTACAACGTAAACAGCGCGGATCGTTGCGGCTCGGGCGTGAGCTTCAGGCCATAGTAGAAATTGCGAGCGCAGCGGCGCGTGACCAGGCCGCAGTGCCGCAGCGCGTCGGATACCGGCATTGTTTGATTGGCGCTCACGCCTTGCCTGGGCCTCGCTTGTGGAATCGGGACTTCAGCCAAGCTGTCATCATAAGCGCGATCTTGGAAGCTTTGGCAAGTTTGGGGCGATGAAGCACCGTCTCGTAGTTCCAGAGCTCGATAAGACGCAACACCCGCTGCCCGCCCGAGGCCAGGAGCCCGACGACCGGTCGTGAGGAATCCTGGAGCTTCTCCAGCAGTTGATCGCCTTTTTCAAACAATGGCCAGGTCCGCTCGACGCAGGTACGTATCAAATCACGGGACTCGCCGAGGAAAGTTTGATCGCCGGCGTATCCCTGCTGGGCGGTTTGCCGAAGGCGTGGCTCGAAATCGTCGATCCTGATCAGTTCCCGCGGAATATAGATGCAATCGCGCTTGAGGATGTCTCGGCGAACGTCCTGCCAATGATTCGTCAGTTGCAGGGCAGTGCAGATTGCGTCACTGAGTTGCCAGAAGTTCTCGGTGCGCGGCTCACCCAAAAGCATCAGCACGAGTCGCCCCACCGGATTGGCGCTGAGCTTGCAATAGCCGAGCAGCTGATCCCACGTGTCGTACCCGGTCACCGTCTGATCCTGCTCGAACGCTCGAATCAGGTCGTCGAAGGGCTGCTGCGGCAGATCGTGGAGCCGGATGGTCGGCCCTAGCGCGACAAAAACGGGGTGGCGCGGCTCGCCGGCGAAGCACTGGTTCAACTCCTGTCGCCACCAGTCCAGCAATTCGAGGGACCGGTCGTGGCTTTGGATCTCGTCGCCGAGGTCATCGGCCCAACGACAAAAGGCGTAGACGACGGCGAAGTCCTCGCGAAGCCGCTTGGGGACGAGTGCGGTGAGAACGCTGAAGTTCTCGTAATGCT
>JACZXL010000156.1 GCA_022571635.1 Planctomycetota bacterium | reverse complement strand
GACGGGCCGTTGACGCAAAGTGCGCCCGCCTCCAAGCCTGGTTACTCACCCAGGGGATAGACCAATACATGACCCGGCCGTCCGCGGAATGTCCACGATGCGGTTACAACCTTGACGGGACGGTCTCCACGTGGACCACGCAGTGTCCGATTCGAGGCCGGTGCAATGAATGCGGATTGGAGCTTGACTGGCATCGAGTCTTCGTGCTCACCGTGCATCCGTGGCTGTTTGAATATCACTGGCGGCGAAGGCCATTCTCTCGATTCCTGCAAACGGTGTCTTATGCGTTTCGACCCCGTCGGTTCTGGCGCGAGGTGCGACTGACCGATCCGGTTCATTTGATGCCGGCGGCGGTTGTAACGGGATCGTTGGCACTAACCGGCATCGTGCTTTTGATTGCGACAATGGTCTTGCCGGATTACCAATGGCGACTAAAGGGGTTTTTCGTGGGCCGTTCGTTTCCGCAGTACGGGATTCTTGAGGCGACTTTGCGCATGCCCCGAACGATCATACGACTCATGCCCGGCTTGCCCGTGGCGCTCTTCGCGATGCCCGTCATCTTCGCGCTCATTCCAACGACAATGCGCCAAGCGCGAGTTCGACGTCGGCACATCGTTCGGATTTTTTTCTACTCGCTCATAGTGCCGATCACGATCGCGTGTGCGTGGTGCGCCGTGAAGTTGATATTGCACATCATCGGGTTGAATGGACTCGCCGACGCGATCGATCCGTTCTATTGGCGACGGCACGTTGGTTCTTCGGTTCTGACGACCTTCTTATTACAGCTTCTGCCAGGCATGGCCCTTGTACTGCCTTGCACGGTGTGGATGGCGAATTGGTGGTACCTGGGGTGTCGGCGATACCTCCAACTTGAACATGCCGGGCGAATTACAGCGGTGCTCACACTGATCCTCTTTCTGCTAGCGACGATCGCCGAATTGGTGTTCACCTAGATCTCGCCGGTTCATTCATCAAGGAGCGCCGGAACAACCTTACTAGCCTTACCTAGCAGTTCAACGTCCGCCAGGCCGCTTGCGTCACTTTGGTGCGTATTGACAATGATGATCCTTGCCTCGGCGGACTTTGCCAAACCGATCAACCCCGCCGCCGGGTAGACCACAGCGCTGGTTCCAATGACCAGCAGAACGTCGCAGTCGCGGCACGCTTGTTCAGCATCAGTCCAAGCGCTGCTCGGGAGTGCCTCGCCGAACCAAACGACCGCCGGGCGCATTTGACTTCCGCACTGGGGGCAGTTGCGCAAGTTCGGCGGATTGGTCATATCGACCGGTTCCTCGTACCCGCACGACCCGTGGCAGCGGTCCGCCGCGATCGTTCCGTGGAGTTGAATCACCTGTTTCGCGCCGGCCCGGTGCAACAGGTCGTCGACGTTCTGCGTGACATGGATCATTTCTGGATGTCGCGCAAGAGCGATGTGCGCACCATTGGGTTGAGCATCAGCGATCGCACGCCGTCGATGGGAATACCACTCACTAACGAGTTGCGGATCTTCGGCAAATCCTTGCGGCGAAGCGAGCCGCATGGGATCGTGCTTGGCCCAAAGTCCGCCCGTTTGGGCGTCTCGGAATGTGGGTACACCTGATTCGGCGCTCAGCCCCGCTCCGGAAAACGAGACCACCCGACTTGCCTCATGGAGGATTCGTCTGGCCTGGTCGATCACGGCAATGAATCAGACCCTGCGACCCCCGGCGCCCCCGGCACCCCCGGCACCCCCGCCCCCGGCACGGGTGTTTGGTCAGGCAGGGACTGGTTGGCCGCATCGAACGCGGCTTGCGTCTGCTCATCAAGGGCGTCGCCGAACCGTCGCTGAATCTCGTCACGCAGTTTGACCGCGGAGACCGCATCAGATTGTGCCAGTTCCGTCAGCAAGCCCACCCAGGCTGCTGCGTCGCCGTTCAGCCCTGCAGCGATGTCATAGTGACCGGCAAGAGCGGCAGCGCGGAACTGAAGCGGACCGAGATTCAGCGGCGCCGACGCCTCGTCGATCCGCACCAACAGGTCGTGCGCCGATTGCGGGTTGCCGGTCGCCAGCCACAACTCCGCTAAACGCAGGAAAAGCGCCGCGCGTTGATCGGCCGGCAGCGCGTCATCGGGCAACTGGGCGGCTCGTGCCAAAACCGCGACACGAAGTGTTTGATCAACGTGGTCGAACGAGGCGAGGATATCGTCACCTTGCAGCATCTCGCCCGGCGGGAGTTTTCCAAAGAACCCAGCCGTGGCGACCATCCACATCTGCTGATGCGGCTGGGGCGGAACAATCCGAACCAGCTCGCGCAGCGTGGTGAGATTCACGTCGCCTTGAGCGATCAAATGGATGCAATGCGGGTAGATCGCTTCGTCGGTCGCACGCTGCTGCAAGGGCGCTAACACGCCGGCCCAGCTCAGCCCTTCGGCCGCCGCGCTGCGTATGGCAGGATCATCCGAATCGAGCCAGCTTTCGATGCGCGAGCGATCGACGTCCTCCCCAAGGCCGGCCAGGAGCCGGACGTGGGCCGGCGTCGTGTGCTGTGAGGCGGCGTGACGCGCGTTGGAGCGAAGCTCGGCCAGCGCGGTCTCGTCGAGGGCCGCGCTATTGACAAGGGCCCACGCCGCATCCGCAGCCGTCCGCCCAGCCTGCGCGTCGTTGAGCCATGTCGTCAGCACGTCCAGCGCAGACGGGCTCGGCCGCTTGACCAGGATCTCCAGATACCCGGCGGCCCGAGTTGGATCCGATTCCGACGCCAGGGCCGCCGCGACAAGTTCGCCGGTGCGCGGATAGTTCAAATCGTTCAGCAGCCGAGCCGCCGACAGGCGTAGCGACCGGCCTTCGCCCGCATCGGCCAGTCGCTGGGCCAGCTTGTCCTGCACCTGGATCGGCGCCAGCTCGCTGTCGCGAAGCAGCCGTTCCACCCGGTCGACGGCAAACTGCCGAATTGGCGTCAATGGATCGCTTAGCAGCACCTGCAGGCGGGCGAACTGATCTTCAGGCGAACGGCGCACGAATACCTCCCGCTCCGCCTCGACCACGCGCTGGGCGATGGTGTCGTTGTCACGCTTGAGCTGCTGAATCCGTTGCTCGAGATCGGCGACACGGGCGCTGAGTTGCTGCACCATGATGCGCAGCCAGTTTTCCAGGGGCTCGTCCTTATGTTCCGCCCACCACGTTCGCCAGCGCTCGGCATCCGACCCGAACGGAAAACCGGTGAGGCGCTCGAGGCTGCGGCATGCGCCCGCCACGACCTCGGCCGGTTCCGGAGGTTCGCGCTCCAGCAGCGTCATCAAATAGCCGGCACTCTGACGGCTACGAAACGACCCCAGGGCGGTGATCGGGCCCAGGCGCGAGGCGGCGGGCGCGCCGGGGTCCAACGCCATCGACCCGGCGAGTTGCAACGCCGGCTCCCCGTAGCGCGGCAGCAGGGAACTGAGCCGTTCGACGATCTGGGGCGACCCGGCCTGCAGCGTTGCGATGACCGTCGGCAGCAATCCCGCGACCGGCTGAGGCGAAGCCTCCATCGCCTCGATCACGGCGACTACCACCGGGCCGCGACCGCTGCCCAGGGCCTGGCGAAGGATGGCGGTGGCCGGGGCCAGCCGCATGGCGATGAGCTCCTCGGCCGCGCCTCGCCGTGTGGCCGGCTCAATCTCGGCCGTCGGAGGGCTCAGCAACATGCTCTGGAAGATTTCCAGTTGCCGACGCTGCTGGGCCGTCAGATCCTCCGGATCGTCCTGAGCCGGGTCCGTCCCGACCGCGGAGAGGGCCCCCGGCCGGGCCAACGACGCCGAGCCGGGCTCGGCGCAGCCGACGAGCCAGCCGGCCACGCCGGCAACAAGCCACCACGCCGCCCCGCCGCCTCGAATTTCGCCGCGATATTTGAACATTCGCACTGCCGAGGCAAGACTACAGTAGTACCATGCGATCGCGTTGCATCGTATCGGCTACATCTCGCCGGTGAAGCAACCCAAAGCAACGACCAGTGGGAGCGCCCCCTCATGAGCGAATGGTTTGACGCCGAGGAACACGCCGATCGGGCGCTGGAAATGTATGAGCGGGGTCGCTGGGCGGAGGCCGAGGCCGAACTCCGCAAGGCGCTCTCGCTGAACCCGCATCAGGGCGAATGGCATTTCAACCTCGGCTTGACGCTCGAGGCCGCCGGTCGCGAGGCTGAGGCTCTGACCTGCTATGAGCGGACGATCTCCCTCATGCCCGGCCAGATCGATCCGCTGATGGCCGCCGGCATCGTCGCCAATCGTCTCGGCCAGTTCGACCGGGCGGTCGAGCTGCTGCAGGACGCGCTGCGGACCGATCCTCAATGCGAGGCGGCCTACGCACACCTGATCGAAAGCCACTTGCGGCTGGGGGCGCATGATGAGGCCGAGACGGCGTTCTATCTCGCGCAGCAGGCCTTGCCCGAATCAAGCGCTCATTGCCTGGCGACGATGGCTGAGAGTCTGATGCAGCGTGCGGCGTATGACCGGGCCGAATGGTGCCTGCGCGAGGCGTTGCGACTCGACCCGACGATCCCCCGCCTTCGGGCCCGGCTGGGAGCGGTGTATACCGCCACCGGCCGTCATCGCCGTGCATTACAGATGTATCTGCGCGACCTTCGCAGCGACCCCGGCAATATCGATACGCTGCTGGACTTCGGTGAGCTGCTAGTGGAGATGGGACGGATGCCCGAGGCCGCAGAGAAGTTCCGCCGGGTCCTGGAGCTGGAGCCGGCCAATGTTGACGCCCACGATCGGCTTGGGGGAATCGCCTTGCGGGCTGGACGGTACGAGCAGGCCCATCTCGAGTTCGAGCTAGTCTTCCGACTCGATCCGGAGTTTCCGCAGATCCGCCTCAGCCTCGGAGAGGTGCTTTTGCGGCGCGGCCGTGTCGAGGAGGCCGGCCGACACCTCATCGAGCAGTTGGATCTGCTTCGGGCCGCCACCGGCGACGACGAGCATCACACCGACCTGCCCCAGTTCGGGGCGCTGCTGCTCGAGGCCGGGCTGCCGGCCGAGGCGGGCATTGTCTTTGAGCAGGCCATCTCCCACGACGACCAGGACGTGCAGTTGTGGTTGAATCTGGCCCGGGCCCGCTTCCGGGCCGGCGATCGCGAGGCCGGGGCGGCGGCCTCACGCCGCGTGGTCCGGCTTGATGGACGCTGCATCGTCGCCATCCACAACCTCGCGCTGGCCGCGCTCGAAGAGGGCCGGCTTCGGCTGGCTGCGGGCTGGATCGCCCGCGGCCTTCGCGTGGACCGACACGACCACGGCTTGCGCCGCCTGCGAATGAAGCTGTACCTGGCGTGGCTGGGGCACGCGCTAACACGGCCGCTTCAACGCCGCCGCCGATCGCGCCGCTGATACTCGACTTCCCTGGTGCTGTCTCAAATGCAGCGGTCATCACGCGCCGCCGGAGCTTGCCGGCAAGTCCGGCCGGGTCGCGCAAGACCCCTAGAGCGTCGCGCTCGTATACGGCAGGAGGCCCATATACCGGGCTCGCTTGATCGCCATGGCGATCATCCGCTGTTCCTTGGCCGAGGCCCCGGAGCGCTTGCGCGAGTAGATCTTGCCATTGGGGGTCATCAACCGGCGAAGCTCTTCCGATCGTTTGTAGTCGGCGAAGAGTCGTCCCCCGGGACCGGTCTGAACACAGCCGGAGCGACGTGGTCCGGGCCTATAGGCGTGACTCATTGGTTTTCCTCGTGGTGGCATTGTACAAGCGCATCGCGGCCGGGCCCTCCGGCGGAGTAATGGGTAGGTCAGGATAGACCCTGTGGGCGGCCAATCAAGTCCCGGCCGACCCCCACACGACCGGCTGAGGACGGCTTTTTCCCCGAAATGCGCCGACCCGGTGAAACCGCAGACCACCGTCTGCGAAAAAATGGGTGAAGCTTTACCGCTTCGACAACCCATCCTCCTCTCCTCCTTCCTTCGATCGCCGACCGGTACCCGCCCGACGTTGCCCCCACCGTCGTGAAACCGGTCGGCGGTCTTTTTTGCGTCGCCTCTGCATCGCTCCCACCCGGATCGATCCGATATTTCGCTAAGGCCCATGCCCCTACCCGTCATCGGTATCACGTGCGATATCCGCGACGATCGTTACAGCGCCGCGCCGCATTGCGCTCGCGCCGTCGCCGAAGCCGGCGGACTGCCGGTTCTGCTGCCCTGTCTGGCCGACTGCGCCCCAGGCTACGTTGATCGGTGCGACGGAATCATCCTTTCCGGCGGTGATGACCCGATTATGGAGAACTGGGGAATCTCCACACACGATCAGGCCAAGCCGATCGCACATGAGAGACAAGCCTTTGAGCTGGCGCTCCTCGAGGCGCTTGATGCGCAGCTTGAGCGACCCGTGCTGGGAATCTGTCTCGGCATGCAGCTCATGGGCCTGCATCGCGGCGGGGTCCTCGACCAGCATCTGCCCAGCACCCTCGCAACGGCCGATCAACATTGGGGCAAACGCGAGCACCCGATCGCCGGCTCACTTGGCCAAGGGACCGTTCACAGCCACCATAGGCAGGCGATCACCGTGCCCGGCGAACTGACCGTTGTCGCCACAGCGCCCGATGGGGTGATCGAAGCGATCCGCGACGACCAGCGCCCGTTCTATCTGGGCGTGCAGTGGCACCCGGAGCGCACCAAGGACGAGCGTTTCGGATCGGGGTTGATCCGCCAGCTCGTCGACGCCGCCAAACTTGCGATCGCCAGCCGGCCGCAATAAAGCTGCGATATGCCCCAATCCCGCTTCCGAACGCCATTTCTGTAACGTCGACCAGGCCGGTTCCGTATAAGGCCCGTACGCAGCACTGCTGCCATCGCATACCTCAACGGGAGTCAATGCACATGAAGCACCTCACCGCACTCACAACGGCTTTGTTGAGCACCGCCTCGGTCGCGTGGGCGGGTTCGCTGAACCGAGACGCCATACCGGCTGCCGCCCAGTGGGTGGTTCACATCGATGTTGAAGCGATGAACGGCTCCCAAGTCGGCGCCTGTCTGATCAAAGTCATGCAAAGCCAGGAGGACAATCCACTCAACACGATCGAGGCCCAACTGGGTCTGAATCTGTTGGAGGATCTCTACTCCCTTACCGCTTACGGCTTCGGCGAGCCACCAGCCAAAGGCGTCGCCATCGAGGTGACGGATGAGGATGTCAGCATCGGCGCGGTCGCCAGGCCGAGGGAGAACACGGTCATTCTGGCCGTCACGAATGACGCCGTTGACAAGGTCATCGCAAAGTTCTCGGCCGATGAGCAGCGTTACAAGAAAATCACCCGTGATGGACACACGATTCACGCCTGGTCGGATGACGACGGCGAGGAAGAATGGCTCCTCTTTACGCAGACGACCAAGGGCGATGCGCGCCGCGTAGTGCTCGCCAGCAACAACGCCGATGCGCTTCTTGCGGGAATCAAAACGCTGCTCGGTGACGCGCCCAGTCTGGGCGGCAATGACGACGCCAACATCCTGGCCTCGCCCCGCACGGGTTCGATCCTCTTCTCCGCCGCGAACGATATCGGTGAGCTCACTGGACCGAGAGGCGCCTCCGCGATCGTCCAGCAGATCGACAAGATAGCCATAGATCTCTCCGAGCAAGACGGAATGGCGAAGCTAACCCTTTCACTGAGGGCACAGAGCGCCCAGGCAGCAGCGTCGATCACGCAGATTCTCCAAGGGGTAATCGCCATGGCCACGCTCGCCCTGGATCCCGATGCTGAGGAAACCGCCTCAATCAGAGCGCTCGCACAAAGCCTGAAACTCTCGTCCGACGGTCGACGCATGAGCCTCGGAGTCGAACAGCCGGCCGAGGTCGTCTGCCAACTCCTGGAAATGCTCCACGACGGCGCAGAGATTAGTTTGGATATGGATCGCGATTGACGCCGTAGCGCTCATTGAACTCCTCCCCTTTCCCAAGCCAGGAGATCGATCACGAACCCAGACCGTGGCCAATTCGTCGCCCTTTCAGCGCTCAGCAGCCGACAACTCGCGCTGCGCGCTCAGGGAAAATCGCTGCCCGCGTTTACCGAGTTGGTCACGCGCTACGAACACCGGCTGTTCAACTTCATTCTGCGACGTGTCAACTGCGATGCCGATGCTGAGGATATTGTCCAGGAAGCGTTCCTCCGGGCGTGGCAATCCATCGACCGCTACGACCCGACGTGGGAGTTCTCCACCTGGCTGTACACCATCGCGCGACGGTTGGCCGCCAACGAGCTAGCCGCAGCCCGACGACGCGCTCGTCTCCAGCCCATGACGGGCGCTGACGCTCGATCCACCGATCCGGCGCAAATCGTCGCGGATCGCGAATCGCAGACCAACCTGTGGACGATCGCGCAACGAGCGCTGAACCCCGATCAACAGTCAGCCCTTTGGCTGCGCTACGCAGAACAAATGTCGGTTCGTGATATCGCCAACATCCTGGGCCGGACCCAGGTTTCCGTTCGCGTGCTCATGTTTCGAGCCCGCAAAGCCCTTGCGAATGAAATGACCCGGAGTTCCGGAATCAGTCAGTCGGTGCGCATCAAGCCGCCCTCGCTTCCGGAGCCGAAGCTGCCGACGGCCCGCGTGGTGGGAGGTTTGAGATGAGAACAATGCTCGCAAAATGGTTCTTCCTAAGATCACTCGATGACGGCACGCACTCGCCGCGCTTCGTCGCCAATCGCCTCGAGCGCTCCGCAAGGTTCGCTGCGTGGACTCGCTCAGTGGCTGCGGTCGACCAACAACTCACTGACGATGTCTCTCAAGCTACGGTAACGCCCTCACGCCAAATGCATCAACGCACGATGGATGCGCTACATGAGCACGCCTTTACGACAAGTACAGACCAGCCGCAGCGCCGTCTACCACGGTTTGCCACAGCGGCTTTCTGCGTGGTTGTCGTAGCCGCCTCATTGCTTGCCGGTTCGTTTATCACATCCAGGCCGAACGATCGGATGCAAATTGTAACCACGCGCGAATCGATTTTTCAGACGGTCCAGACGTTCGACTTCCAACAGCAGCGTGATGCAATCTTCGCGTCGTATGTTCACAAACCGCTGGAAGATGAAGGCCGGGCACTCGCGC
>JACZXL010000155.1 GCA_022571635.1 Planctomycetota bacterium | reverse complement strand
TGGTGACGGTCTCCGCGCTGGTCGGCAACGCGGTGAACATCATCGCCAACTATGTGCTGATCTTCGGTGAAGCGGGTATCCCGGCGTGGGGTCTTCCAGGTGTGCCCGGCGTACCGGCGCTCGGCCTCTTCGGGGCCGCGATCGGCACGGTGATCGGAACGCTGGTCGAGGTCGCCATTCCCGCCGCGATCTTCCTCGGCCCGAAGATGAACGCGGAGCTTCACTCGCGCAGCGCCTGGCGCCCAGCCTGGAAGCCGATCAAGGATATCGTGAAGATTGGTTGGCCGGCCGCGCTTCAGTTCGGCAACGAGATCGTCTGCTGGTCGCTGTTCATGACGGTGCTGGTAGGCAAGTTTGGCGCTGATCACATGACCGCCGGCTGGGCCACGCTGAAGTTCATGCACTTGAGTTTCATGCCCGCGGTAGGTTTTTCGGTGGCGGTGACCTCGCTGGTCGGCAAGTACATCGGGGCCGGGCAGCCGGAAATAGCCGCAGCCCGCGCGCGACTCGGCGTGGGAATGGCGGTGGTGTATATGACCGGATGCGCCGTCATCTTCTACGTCTTCCGTCACGAGCTGATTGGTTGGTTCGTTGGCGGGAGCGACGTGACCGCCGAGCAGGCCCAGCGCATCGTCACGATCGGCGCCAAGCTGATGATCTGCGCGGCGATCTTTCAGACGGTCGATGCGTTCGGGATCGTCTACACCGGCGGTCTGCGCGGGGCCGGCGACACCGTCTGGCCGGGCATCGTGACCGTTATCTATAGCTGGACGTTTATCGTGGCTGGTGGGTGGGCGATGACGGTCCTGTGGCCGCAGTTGGAATCCGTTGGGCCGTGGATCGGCGCTTCGGTGTACATCATCATCTATGGCATCACGATGTCCTGGCGATTCGAGTCCGGGCGATGGCGGTCGATCAAACTGCTGGATACGCCCCAGAGGGAGGCGATGGCGGTTGCCCCGATCGGTCCCGGTCTCCCGGCCGGCACTGCCGACGCCGCCGTGCGCGACATCGCCGAGTCGATGGCTGAGGCCGGGGAGGCCGCCGAGGACTGAGCGATCCCCGGGGCCGGGCCGGCTTGTTTGTCTGTCTGGCATCGGGGTGCTACGCTTGGGGATTCATCGCTACGCGGGGGCAAGCTATTTTTGGAGGTAGGTAGTCGTGGTGAGTCAGGATGTCCTTGACACAATGATCGGTTCCCGGGCGGTCGCCATCGACCCCCAGGCGGCCCAGGCCCACTATCAGACCGCGATGCAAGCCGAGGCCGATGGTGACCGGGACGAGGCCGTGGTCTTGCTTCGCAAGGCCGTCCAGGTTGGCGACAACGCCGAGTATGAGTTCAAGCTGGCCTACTTCCTCGATCTGCTGGGGGAAGAGGACGAGGCGGTCGCGATGTACGAGCAGTTGTGCCTGCGCGATCAGCCGCATGTCAACGCCCTGCTGAACCTCGCCGTGGTCTACGAGGACCGAGGCGAGATTGCCCAAGCGGAGAAGTGCCTTCGGCAGATTCTCGAAACGAGCCCCAATCATCCCCGCGCGTTGCGGTACATGAAGGACGTGCAGGCGTCCAAGGACATGTACTACGACGAGGAGCATGCCCGCGATCTCGCCAAGCGCAACGCCCTGCTGGACACGCCCGTCACGGACTTCGAGCTTTCCGTCCGAGCCCGCAACTGCCTCAAGAAGATGCAGATTCGCACCCTCGGCGACTTGCTGAAGATCACCGAGGCGGAGCTGCTGAGCTACAAGAACTTCGGCGAGACCTCGCTCGTCGAGATAAAGACGATGTTGGCCTCCAAGGGGATTCGGCTCGGCCAGGGTCTCGAGGGCCAGTTCAGCCGGATTCGCAAGGAAATCTACGAGCAGCTGCGCGGCAAAGCCTCCGAAGCCGTGCTCGGCAAGCCGATTTCCGTGCTGGACTTGTCCGTTCGGGCCCGCAAGGCCCTTCAGTTTCTCGGCATCCAGACGATCGGCGATCTCGCCACCCGCACCGAGGCGGAGCTGATGGGGGTCAAGAACTTCGGCCAGACGAGTCTGACCGAGATCGACGAGAAGCTGATCAACTTCGGCCTCGGCCTGCGAAGTCTGGAGTAAAGCTGTTTCGTAACCGCTAGGGTGCCGCTGCCGAGGCTTTGCTCGCCGCGGCCGGGGCTGACGAAGTACACTACTCGTATCCACGGACGGGCCAATCCATCTCGTCGGTCATTCCTCGCGCGAATGGCGACGCTGGCGGCGGCGCCGGCAGCGCTGAGCGCGTGTGAGTCCGAATCGAACTCGTCGGGTAAGGTCGGCGAGGCCTCCACCGCTGATAGCGCCGGGTCGGGTTTGTCCGGGATCAAGCGCACTCGGCGTCCGCCGCTGCCGACCGTCGAGCCAATGATGCGAGTCCGCGTCTTCCGGGCCCGCGCCGAAACGACTTCCGTCCAGATCGGTGAGACCGATCAATGGCTGCGCGTATTTCCGCTCGCCTCCGCGCCCGGGACGGTCGTTCTCCGCGGGCCGTTGCAGTTGTGTGTTGAATCGGGTCGATGGTCGATCGTTGACAAAGATAGCCGGCGCGCGCCGGTGGAAAACCTGGACGGACTCGACATCGCCTCGCTCGCCGGCGCCGGCCCCGCGGTACGCCTCAATGATCGCCTCTACCCGGGGTCACTGCGTCTCGTGGCGCGGACGGATCAGGGTCCCGAAGCATTCGACGTGATCAACCTCGTTCCGCTGGAAGCCTACTTGCCCGGCGTCGTCGCCGCTGAGCTGTTCGATCATTGGCATCTTCAGACTCGGGCGGCGCAGGCGATTGCGGCCAGAAGCTTCGCGTGCTCCGAGCACACATTGTTCCGGGGGCGTCGAGCGTACGACGTCACGAACACGGCCCTGTCGCAGGTCTACATCGGGCGCGTCGAGCACGACGACTCGCTCGACGCGGTCAGGACGACCCGCGGCCAAGTGCTGGCCTACGACGCCGCGCTCGTTCCCGGGTACTACTCGAGCTGTTGCGGCGGACTGGCGGCTCGCGCTGTTGATGTCATCGGCAACCATCCTGCCAATGACATTGCGCCGCTTGCCGGTCGAGAAGGTGAGGACATCTGCACCGCGGTCAAGGTTGCCAACTGGACGATCCAGCGACCGGTCGAAGTGCTGACGCGCCGTTTGATCGCCTACGGCAACCGTCGAGGCCGTGATGACCTCGCCGGACTGGCGACGATCGCCTCGATCGAGGTTGTCGAGTCCAACGTACATCAAAGACCAGTGCGATACGCCGTTACCGATGTTCGCGCGCACCGGGTCGAGCTTGGCGCGGAGACGTTCATGCGCGCCGCCAACTACGAACAAGGCCAGGGATTGTCGCCGCCCAAGCGGCCGTTGATGAGTTCGTACGTGAGTGCGGTTGTCAGTGAATCGACGGTGATCTTCGAGGGTCACGGGCTCGGTCACGGCGCCGGCATGTGCCAATACGGCGCAGAACAATTGGCCCGCTCCGGCAAGTCCCATCGCGACATCGTGGCCTGGTACTACCCGGAGGCTGAAATCGTGCGGGCGTATACCTAACGCGGTCGCTCCCCCCGAGGCCTGGTCACTTCAGTGACCAGGTTGTACATGCGAACCAACCGCGCCGCTGCGCGGCGGCCGCTAAACGGCGCGGGATTCATCTTCATCGGTATTCGGATCATCGGCTGCGCCCAATCGCTTTTGCGCGCGGCGCTTGGCGGCGAGGAGGTTGCTGGTGGTTTCGCTTGCGTCCGGCTCAGGGATCGGCGGCTCGGGCGTTTGGGGTTCCTCGTGCGTTTGGGCTGAACGCTTCCCGAGGAAGGTCGCCAGGGCCGCCGCGACCTTGGACGACTCGGGCGGCGCTGTGTCCGGAGGCGGGCGTTTCGGTCGGCGAGCCTCGCGCTTTGGCGCGCTGGCAACCGCACCCGCAGAGAGCTTCTGATCCACCTGCGCGCTGACGTGTCGCAGTGATGCCAGCGTTGCCGCAGCCTCCCCGCCGCGCACATGGGCCGGGGCGACGCGCGCCACCGCCCTGGCCACGAACTTGCGCAGCAGTTGAAAGTCCCACGCCAATCGTCGAGCCGCCACGTCCAGCAGCACGACAACCAGCGACCACCACAGGATCGTCCGCCACACGGGCAGCGCTGACACGCTCGTCGGCATTCCCGTGCGATCGAACAAATCAGCCGCTTGCGGATTCGCGATCTCAAGCACTCGCCCGCCGGTCAGTTCAGCGATCTGCTCCATCCGCGCGCGGTTTGATTGATAGCGCCGAAACTCCGGATTCGACGATTGTGTCGCACCCCCGATCACCGGGGCCAATCGGCGGTCGCCGCGGCGCGGACTGAGGGCCACGACGTAATTCCCAGGGGCCGACGCCCCCACCGACGCCTCATATCGCCCGGGCGCGGTCTGGCGCAACCGCACGGGAATCGCCTCGCCGTTGGGTGTGTAGACAGCGCCTTGGACATGCATGTAATCCAGGAAGCCTGTCTCTTCATCTGCGGCTTCGAGCGTGATATTCAACCGACCATGCTCGATGATCGTGGTCAGCTCCGTATCGTGGCTGGTCGGCGGCCGAGCGATGGTTCGCGCGAGCTGCGCCCAAAACGCTGAATACCCCGGCCAGTCGATCCAGCGCTGCGACCACGCGCCGTCGGCGTCGGACGTGAAGGCCGCAGTCCGCCCCATTCCGATCTGCCAATGCGCCAGCAGCGGATCGCCGTCGGGATCCGTCATTTCCAGGATGACTTTGGGATCGTCGCGCAGCGCCGTAATGACCAATCCACCCAGGATCGGCGCTGAGTCCATTCCAAGCGTGAGGGTCGAGCCGGTGGGGCGCACCACGGGCGAGAACGGAACTTCTTTCAGAAGCGGCTTGTTGATCACCTGCACCGCATCGACGAGAATTCGCGGTAGCGTGCGCGGGTTGTGAACGCGATAGAACTCACCGCCGCCGAGTTCGGCCAAATGGCTCAACGTTACGTAATCAGCGTCATCTCCGATCGCGATGGTGGTGAGCTTGATGTTCTGGGCCGTCATCGCGATGACGATGTCATCGAGATTCGCCGAATGCGATCGGCCGTCGCTGAGGCAGACGATGCGTTTGCGTTCCGCTTCGACGTTTTTGAGCATGTCCAAGGCGGCGCGAAGGGCGGGGCCGAGATTCGTCCCGCCGTCGGCGGTGATGCCGCGCACACGGTCGGCGATGCGCTTCGGATCGTCATTTCGTTGCATCGGCACGCGAATGTGAGCGGAGAAGTCGAACGTGATAACGCCGATCAGGCTTTCGCTACGCAGCGATTCGATGGCCAGGGCCGCCGCTTCGTTTGCGACGCGCTGTTGGGAAGCTCTCGCGCCGGCGACCGGCTGGTTCATCGATCCGGATTTATCGAGCACGAGCACGAGGGCGGCCGCAGGCAGACGGGCCTCCATCGGCGGGTCGAGCTCCAGCGGCAGCACCGCCTCCAACGCCGTTCCATTCCACCCCCCAGCCCCGAAACTATTCTTGCCTCCGATCATGATGAGCCCGCCCGCCAGATCGTGGACGTAGCGACTCAGCAACTCGTGCTGTTGGGTGCTCAATTCGTGCGCCGCGACGTTGTCGAGAATGATCAGGTCGTAACTTTGCAGCGACAGTAGATCCTCACCAAGGGCGTCCGGCCCCACGACGCGGACGGGAAGATCGGCTCGCTGCAACGTCTCGGCCAGCACGTTGGACCGGTCCGCAGCGTGAGCGTCGACCACGAGCACGCTGCCCCGGCTCGGCGTGGCCGTGAACGCCTCGGCGAGATTGTTCTCCGGAAGCGCGTCAGCCGTGGGGTCGTCAGGCTCGAAAACTACCTCAAATCGGTTGATTGGGGTCTCACCGAGAACAGCCTGGGCCAGTTGAATCGATTCGCCCCGTGGGACCACGATCTGACGCGCCACACCCGCTTCGGCCCCATTGAGGTCGATCGGCTCACCCTCGCGCCGCAGCGTCAAGCGCCCCGGCATGACCGCCGTCGACGAGAGCAGGATGCGGACCGTGATCGTCTGGCCCGGCTGAGCGATCGGCGGCGTCTCGATGCGCACCACTTGCACGTCGCCCGTCACTTCATACTCGATCGGCACGACGTCGATGGGGATCGAAACCCGACTCAGTTGCGGCGCATCTTGGTAAACAAGCGACCCGGCCGCAGCTTGACGAGCAGCCTGAAGCACGTCCCCGATCGTCTCGTTGCCGTCACTGATGAGCACGAGTCGCTTCGCGGTATGAGCGGGGAACATCGCCAACGCCAAGGTGATCGACTCGGCGAGATTCGTCCCCTCCATGATGCGCACATCGAGGTCGTCGTCGATGTAGTCGCCTTTCGTCGGCACGGAGATGACCGTCGCCTTGCCGTCGAAGACGATCAGGCCGAACCGATCATCGGGCGCTTTGGTTTGTGTCGCGGCGCGAAACCATCGGCGCAGGTATTCGAGGTTGGAGCGCCGGCCGAGCTCGGGAATCTCCGGCAACTGGGCGAACCGCGCGATCGACCCGCTGACATCGAGCAGGCCGATCACGGTAAGGTCATCGTGCTCTTGAATGGTGCGCGGACCGGCCAAAATGACGGCGAGCGCGGTCAACAGCCCCACGCGCAACAGCGTCACCACGCTGCGGCGCATGGGATCGAGCCCGGACAGCCAGCGCCAGCCGAGCACCGCCAAGGGGATGCCCAGCAGACTTAGTAGCAGCAATTCAGGCTGGTCGAAACGGAGGTTCACGATCCATCCGGTTTGGCCGTTGGGTTCGGCGCAGGCTCGGCCGGGGCTGACTTCGACGATGACGCAGCCTTTTGGACCGTCTCGTCAAGCTTGCCGAAATAGCGCCGAATCAGGTCGTGGTAGCGGCGCGGGACGGCGGTCTGATCGACCGCTTGCTCCGCCGCCGACTGGGCACGTCGAATGACCTCGCCGCCGCGCTGCGTGCGCTGCGGCTCGCCTTCGATCACTTCGTCACCGAGCCAGCGGGCGATGATGTTTTTCGCCGCTTCGTCGCCCCCGATGTCGACCGTCTCGGTTTCACGAAAGATTGGTGACTCGGGCGGTGATGTCTCGGCACGTTGGGCGTGATCAGTTCCCGGCTTCGAGCCGAATTCGCGCAGCCACTGCTCGGCGAAGCGCTGCTTCTCTTGCTCGCTGAGGGTGTCGGCGAGTTTACGGGCGGCGTCGCGCAACCGCCGGCTGTCGGCTTGCCCCTTGTCCGCGTCGCGCTGGGCGCCGGCCAGACGGCGCAACATTTCCTGTAATGATCGGCGACTTCCATTGTCAGGCGACGGTTGGGGCTGAACACCGGGCGGCTCGCCTGGCGGCGGCGTGGATCGTTCCTGCACCTCGCGCTGCGGTTGATCGCCCGATTGTTGATCGTCCGGTTCGCTTGGCGGCGATTGGCCTTGCTCACCCTCAGCCGGCTCCACCGCAACCTCGCGCTGTTCGGCCACGCCCCCCTCGTCGGTAGTTGCGTCGCGCTGGTCCGAAGAGCGTTCAGCGGAGCGCTGCTCGGTCGGACGCCCTTCTCGCTGATCCTCCGATCGGTCGGACTCAGGCTGCGGCGGCTGGTCGAATGATTTTGGTTCAGGGCGGTCCAGTTGATTCGCAACATCCTCCATTGCCTCGGACAACGATCGAGCCTCGTCATCCGCCTGCTTATCGACCTCCTGCTGCTGCTTGGATCGCTCGATGTCATCAACGAGCTCTTGCGCCACATCCTCGTCAACATCCTCTTCTTCCAACGCGCGCTGAAGATCATCCTTGGACGTTTCATCGCCCAGCAGGTCATCCACGTCCTGCTCGTCCAGGCCCAGATCGCGCAGCGCTTCGCGGGCGCTCTCTAACTGCTCGTCAATCGCAGCGTCGCTTGGCTCGGTTAGTTGCTCACTCATATCCCGTAGATGCTCGGCCACTTCGCGGCGTTGCTCGGCTGACAGGTCCTCCTTACGCGCCATAAGTTCGTCCAGGAGATCCGCCGCCTCGCCGAACTCGCCGTTGCGCAACGCTTCGGCGAACTCCCGGGCGGACATCGGGGCGTCGGCGGGCTCCACCCCGGCAAAACGCTCGGCCACGGCCTCAGCGGCGCGCAGGTTCCGCTGTGATTGCTCAGCAAGTCGGTCTGCCAACGCGGCCAGCTCCCCGGCGGATCGATCACGCGCCTCCGCCACTTCATCCGACGACGCGCCTTCATTGCCGAGCTGTTCAGCCAAACGCTGCAACGAAGAAACGTCTTCCCGCATCCGGTCATCCAGCGCGTCGTCGTCGATTTCGGCGATTGCTTCTTGGATGGTCTGTGAAATGTCCTGCTGCTGTTGTTGGAGTTCGGCCTGATCTTCGGCCGTGTGCGCCCGGTCCTGCCCGCGTGTGGTTCGAGTCAGCGGGGGCACGAACGCAAACCCCAAACCCAACACCGCGATCAACCCCCCGGCGACGATCCAACCGCGTGTCACCACGATGGGCGTGGCCGATTTGATATCGAGCGCTTGGGCCACACGCTCAGCGTCCTGTTGAACGAGACCGGCGAAACCGGCATCTTGTACGCGCCCGGTTCGGATCGCTTCGGCCGATCCCAGCCGGTCGCGCAGACCCAGGCCCCGATCAAGGCGGACCGCGACCGCCAACAGTTCCGGGCGGGTCACAAGAGAATGAGCGACACCCGCTACGAGCCCCGCCCCAAGTACAGCCAGATAAACCAGCATCGTGATGTTCAGGTTTGCCAGCCGATCCACCGCCAGCAGAATCAGCCCCGCCCCGGCCGAGACCGCGATCGCGGTCCCGGTGCGGCGGATGGCCGCGGCCGTGGTCAGCCGGCGTCTCGCTTTTTTGATTGTCTGCTGCACGGTGGTCATAGGTCTATGGCCGCTGAGCGGGGGTTGGGGCCGCCAAGCCCTTGCTGCTCAATCATATCGGTCTCAAGGCCGCCGCCTTCGCCCACTTGAAAATTGACCAGGAACTGGAGACAACTCCCCGCGTCGGACCATCGTATATGGGGATGCGCCCATTGCTGCGCCCCAGGAGAAGCACCATGCGATTACTCACCCTTGTCTCGTCGTTCTC
>JACZXL010000005.1 GCA_022571635.1 Planctomycetota bacterium | reverse complement strand
CACACCGTGGGCGTTGGAGAGCGGCGGCCCCGGCTCTGGGCTGTACAAATCAACCGATGGCGGCGATACGTGGAACGAGCTCACAGGCGGTCTACCCAAGGGAATAAAGGGCAAGATCGGCGTCACCATCTCGCCGGTCAATCCCGATCGCGTCTGGACGATCATCGAAGCTGACGACGGCGGCGTCTTTCGCTCGGACGATGCGGGCGAAACCTGGCGGCGCGTCAACAGCGATCGCTCGCTTCGCCAGCGCGCCTGGTACTACACCCACATCTACGCCGATCCACAGGATGTTGAAACCGTCTATGTGCTCAACGTGAGTTTCCACAAGTCAACCGACGGCGGAAAGAGCTTTGACACCAGGCTGCGCGTGCCGCACGGCGACAATCACGACCTGTGGATCAATCCCGACAACAACCTGAACATGGTCGAGGCCAACGACGGCGGCGCGAACGTTTCGTTCGACGGCGGCAAGAGTTGGACCCGCCAGGATACGCTTCCGACGGCTCAGTTCTACCACGTCACCACCGACGATCAGTTCCCCTATCGCGTGTACGGCGCTCAGCAAGACAACAGCACGATCAGCGTCTCGAGCCAGGCTGCCCAGTTCCGCACGGGCGACATGTATTCGGTCGGAGGGGGTGAGAGCGGATACATCGCCGTCCGGTCCGATGACGCGAACATTGTCTATGCCGGCAGCTACGACGGGCATCTCACGCGCTACGACCACCGCCACCGGCTGTCGCGCAACATCACCGTCTGGCCGGATAACCCCATGGGCGCAGGCGTCGAGTCGATGAAGTACCGTTTTCAATGGACGTTCCCCATCGTGATCTCACCACATGATCCCAATGTGCTCTATGTCGGCGGCAACCTGCTCTTTCAATCCACGAATGAGGGTCACAGTTGGGAGGCGATCAGCCCTGATCTGACGACGGACGATAAATCCAAGCAGCAGTCATCCGGTGGACCGATCACGCAGGACAACACATCAGTCGAGTATTACTGCACGATCTTCGCCATGGTCGAATCGCCGCATGAGCCCGGCGTGATCTGGGTCGGCACCGATGACGGGCTCGTGCATATCACCAAGGACGGCGGTCAGACGTGGAGCGAGATCACGCCGGTTGGACTTGGCGAATGGAGCCTCATCAGTCAGATCGAAGCCTCGCCCCATGATCCCGCCACCGCGTACCTCGCCGTGAATCGTTACAAGATGGACGACTTCCGGCCATATATTTTCAAGACGAACAACTATGGCAAGACGTGGAAGCAAATCAATTCCGGGATCGATGATGACGCGTTCGTCCGGGCGGTGCGCGAGGACCCCGATCGCCGTGGACTGCTCTACGCGGGCACTGAGACGGGTGTGTACGTCTCGTTTGACGATGGCGAGCACTGGCAGAGTCTGCAGTTGAAGCTGCCGGCAACGCCGATTACTGATCTCGTCGTCAAGGATGACGATCTGGTCGTGGCCACCCAAGGTCGATCGTTTTGGATACTCAGCGATTTGGCCGTGCTGCGGCAATTGACGGAAGATGTGACGCTGGCCGAGGCGCACGTGTTCACGCCCGGGCGGACGTATCGTGTCGGCCGTGATACCGTTGATGTTCACTACTACTTGGCCACGGAGCCTGAAGCGCCGATTACACTCGACTTTCTGGACTCGAATGGTGAAATCATTCGTTCCTTCACGAGCAAGGAATCTTCGCCCAGCGGTGAAGATGACGAAGCGGCCGTGCCGTGGCGGCGAGGTGGGGGCGGATCACGGAACGCCTCAGCCGAGGCAGGCATGAACCGTTTCCGCTGGGACATGCGCTACGCCGACGCGGAAAAAGTGCCCGGGGCGGTGATGTGGGGCGGGAGCGTCCGTGGTCCGCAGGCAGTCCCGGGCGCCTACCAGGTTCGGCTGACAGTCGGTGCGAAGGCACTGGACTGTGGATTTGAGATCGCCGCTGACCCTCGTGTTGACGCGACGCAGGATGATTACCAAGCGCAGTTCGACCTGCTGATTCGAATCCGCGATGCCGTCTCCGACGCGCACAGGGCGGTCAATCAGATTCGTAACGTTCGCAAACAGATCAAGACTATGACGGCCAAAGCGAAAGAGATCGACGGCATGGACTCGATCCTCGAAGCGGGCAAGACACTGAACAAGAAGCTGACGGCAGTCGAGGTAGAGCTGATCCAAACGAAGTCAAAGAGCAGGCAGGACCCGCTGAACTTCCCGATCAGATTGAACAACAAGATCGCGGCCCTGGCCGGCGTCGTTTCCCGCAGCAACGGTCGGCCGACCACGCAGAGCTACGACGTTTTTGACGATCTGTACGGACAGATTGAGGCCCAACTGGCCACGCTCACGGAGATCATGGAAACCGACGTGCCGGCGTTCAATCAGCTTGTGCGCGATCAGGACATACCTGCGGTCTGGGTGGAGCAAGACAAAGCGGATGATGATTGATTCACGCGATCGGCGTGCGCGAACCGCAACCGTGCTGCCAAATCCATGCAAGATGGCCTGATCAGTTGACCGATAGCGGCTACGGATGCGCGTCGCCCGCGTTCGGCCCAACACGCCACAAACGCGCGGATCACCTTCTCGCCACCCTCAGGAGCACTGTGACCACCCTGTTGGCCTGAGCCTCGCCGAAGGCCGGTCAGCGGATATGGCGGCCCTGGTTTGCGCGCGCCAGCTCCGTTCCATCGCGCGTTTCCGGTGACGGTTAGACATAGTACCCACGGGTGGGCCACATCGGCATCAGCGCTCTCGGGGGCCGTCTCCTGATGTGGGCGCTTCTGATCGCTTGAATCCCGTTGGGGGCGAAGCGTGAATCGACCATCGAGCCACGCCCCGATCAGCCGATGCCGTTCATCTTCCAGGAGCACAAGCTCTGCCGCGGGATCGAGTATTCGGACCTTGCACGCATCAGTATTCGCAAGGGATCGAACGGGTTTCGGCGTCTGTTCAGGTCCGATTCCATATAGCCGATACGAGCCCCATACTGGAGCCGATCTCTTCGGTGACGGAGACGTTGTTGTATGACGCCATCAGGGAGGCCAAAGAAGGCTTGGTGGCCGAGCAGCATGTTGCTGCGCGGTGAGTCGGTTGTTGCATCGACCGGCCTGGTCCTGGCCGCCATTCTGTTGGCGGTCATGGGCGGCACCGCCTATTGGACCTTCCGTGTTCATCGAAACGCGATGGAGGCCGCGCGTGCTGACGAGATTCACTCGTTGGGCACGATCCTGACCGAGACCGCAACCAGTCTCCTGTCCTCGAACGAGCTGTCGGTCACTCGCCGACTGCTGGCTGATGCAGCCCGCACCTTTGATCTCGATCGCTGCAGGATCATTCTTGGCGACGGGCAGGTTATCGCTGACGCCGAACCTTCCCGAATCACATTGACCGAACTGCCGGCGACATGGCCAGGCTCTGCGGTTGCAGAGTCGTCGGCCCAAACGCCCGACGGATTGCTGAGCCTGATCTACCCATTGACGGTTCCCGGTCGCGGCCACGGGCAGCTCGATCTCACCGCGAGTGTAAGGAACGACATCTCCTACTTCTGGGAAGCTCAGACTGGCGTCGGCATCATCGGCGCTCTCGCGCTGGTAGCGCTTCTGCTGGTGTACCGGCGTATGCGTGCCCGGTTGGGCACGATGGGTCTGATACGAGAGGCATTGCTGGCCCACCAAGCCGGTGGATCCGAAGCCGCCACGCTGGTCATCCAAGGTACGCGCCGGGCTGAGGCCGAGGCCTGGAACAAACTTGTGACGGAGAAGGAGCACCTTCAAGAGCAAGTCATGAGCCGGCGCGTCGAGGGAATCCTGCAATCTCCGGTGCAGTCCGGCAGCGAACTGGGCAACGCGTTGGAAGAGATGTGGTATGGGTTCGTCCTTGTGGACCGGAATCTCAACATCACCTACGCCAACGGGGCTGCGGCTGCATTCCTCGGCGCGTCGTTAGATGAGATACGGGGCGCTGGCTTCCGCGAGATCGCGCCGGACGAACATGTCGTCGAATCGCTCTCCCAAGTGGTTTCAGCGACGGCGGGCAACCGTGTATCCGTAGAAGTGGATACGCGCGGCGATGGCGGCGACAGCGACGGCGGCGGCGACCGAGGCGGGGCGGTCCTTCGCTTCACAATGCGTCCGCTACGGCGTGAGGATCCCAGCGCTGCCGTTATCGTCATCGAGGACGTAACTCAGCAGCGTGTGGCGGATGAATCTCGCAACACGTTCGTGACGCAGGTGGCCCACGAGTTGCGTACGCCGTTGACAAACATCCGCCTGTGTGCCGAAACTGCCATCGAGGAAGGGCAGGCAGATCCGCAAACTCGGGCTCAATGTCTCAACGTGATCAATCAGGAGACGAGACGACTGGAGCGCGTCGTCAATGACATGTTGTCTGTGGCGGAGATCGAGGCCGGAAGTATCGAACTGCGAAAGGATGATGTGCGACTGGAGGCGTTGTTTGAGGAAATGCAAGCGGAGTGTTCCGCTCAGGCCAAGGAAAAGGGCACCGAGCTGGAGTTCAACCTGCCGCCAAAGCTCCCGGTCATCAAGGGAGATCGCGACAAGCTCACTTTGGCGCTGCACAACATCCTGAACAACGCGATCAAGTATACGCCTCAAGGCGGGCGCATCACCGTCAACGTCGATGTCGAGAATGACGAGGTGACCGTCGACATCGTCGACAACGGCATCGGCATCAGCGAAGAAGACATGGTTCGCATATTCGCAAGATTCGGGCGCGCTAACGACCCACGCGTGGCAGAGATAACCGGTTCGGGGTTAGGGCTGTCGCTCGCACGGGAGATTGTTCGACTCCACGGGGGCGAAATACGCGTCGAGTCGCAGCTCGATAAGGGGAGCACGTTCAGCGTGCGGCTGCCCGTGCATGCAGAGGCGGCGTAGACGAGGATGAAGATCGAGGAACTCAATTACGGTGCGGTCGCTGTCGTCAGGCCGATTGGCGCGTTGACTCAGGACGACGCCGAGCGCCTCAAAACCCAGATGCTCGAGGTGCGGGTAAAGAGTCTCGGCCGGCTGGTTCTCGACGCGTCCAACGTCCCGTTCATAGACAGCAGAGGATTGGAAGTACTCGTCGAGGTTTCGCAACAGCTCACGCAGACCGGGCAGGTACTGAAGATCGCCGGTGTCAACGACGTGCTTCGTGAAGTGTTCGAACTTACGGAACTGACCTGCGAATTTGAGCATTTCACAGATGTGAACTCCGCGGTGAGGAGCTTCCTGTGACGAAACCAGCCGGCACATTTCGAGTCGGCGAAGCGCTGGTCGAGGAAGGTGTTCTTACCGAGGACCAGCTGGCGCAAGCCCTGGACCAGCAAAAGAGCAGCGAGCTTCGTCTGGGCGAGCTGCTCGTTGCCGAAGGAGTGATCAGCGCCGGCGCGATCGTACGGACGCTGAGCAAATGCCTGGGTGTACGCGGTTGCGTGCTTCGACATGGGCTGATTGATCCTTCACTGCTTGGGATGATCGGCGAGGAGGAGGCCACTCGACTCAAGGTCATCCCGATCTTCAAGGTTCACGAGTCGCTGACGGTGGCGATGGCCGAACCGCAGGCTCTACCGACGATTGATACGTTGCGACGTCTCACCGGCTGCAAGATCCGTCCGGTCCTGGCGCTTGAATCCAACATCATCGAGTTCATAAAGAAGTATGCCGGAGGCAACGTCGATGTCGATGCGTTCCTCGCTTCGCTGAAGGACTCGGACGTCGAGGTGGTTGAGCGCGAAACGGTTGACGAAGGCGCTGCCGCCGATCTCGATCAGATGGTCGAAGGCAGCCCGATCGTGAATCTCGTGAACATGGCGCTGCTCACTGCAGTGCAAGACGGCGCCAGCGATGTTCATATTGAGCCTGAGCGAAAGGGCACGCGCATTCGCTATCGGATAGACGGGATCCTGCAGAGTCTGATGCAGCCGCCGGCGGGGATGCACGCTCCGATCGTCTCACGTGTGAAGGTGATGGCCGGGATGGATGTTGCCGAGAAGCGCTTGCCGCAGGAGGGGCGAATCCGGATCATTGCCGCTGGACGCGAGATCGACCTGCGTGTCTCCAGCATGCCGACACTGCTGGGCGAAAAGATGGTGATCCGGATCCTCGACAAAGAAAACTTGACGATCAGGCTGGAAGATCTTGGCTTACAGCCGGCCGCGATGGCGGATTTCAAGGAGATTCTGGAACAACCGCATGGTCTTGGTCTGGTCACGGGTCCGACTGGAAGCGGCAAGACGACGACGCTTTACTCCGCGCTCGATCTTCTTCGCAGCCCGGAGCTTAATGTTGTCACGGTTGAAGATCCTGTGGAGTATCAACTCGACCTCATCAACCAAATCCAGGTCCACGAGGCTGTGGGTATGACGTTCGGGCGCGCCTTGAGAAGCATCCTTCGCCAGGACCCGGACATCATCATGGTGGGCGAGATTCGCGACGAAGAGACGGCGCGAGTCGCCGTGCAGGCGGCGTTGACGGGTCACCTCGTCCTTGCCACCTTGCACACAAACGATGCTCCCGGTGCGGTGGCACGACTTTTGGACATGGGCCTCGAGCCGTATCTTCTGTCGAGCGCGCTCAATGGGGTCGTGGCTCAGCGTCTCATTCGTACGAACTGCGACGGATGCGCCACGAAATATTACCCCACCGAGCAGGTGCTCAAGGATGCCGGCGCCATCGACAAGACCGGGCTGGCCTTCACCAAGGGTGTCGGCTGCCAACAGTGCTACAACAGCGGGTTCCAGGGCCGGGTGGGTATCTATGAGGTCATGCGAATCACTGGGCCGGTACGGCGGCTGATCCATCGAGCCGCTCCGACCCATGAACTGCGGGCGAAGCTCACCGAGCAAGGCGTCAAAACGTTGCGTAAGGAAGGCGTCGACCTCGCTATCCGAGGAAAGAGCAGCCTGGAAGAAGTTCTCCGAGCAACTCACATCGACGATGATTTCGCATTGGACCCGGTCGCGGGGGTCGCTCCTGCTGATCCCGGTCTTGGGGAGCAAACGAGGGGCGCAGCATGAAACTGGCGTTGCGATCTGGAGATCAGCCCGCAAGCTCGGTCAGTCGTTCGTCCGACGACACCATAACGGTTGAGTCGAGCGGATCGTTGGCTACTTCCGGTTCACATGTGACGGAACGGTCCGATGGGGCACGAAGCCTTCGTGCATCAGGATCACGCATAACCCCGCCCCGTGGGCGAGGCCGCCGCCTGAAGAATCTCACCATGTTCTCTCGCCAATTGGCGGTGTTGGTTCGTACGGGAACACCGCTGGCACAGTCGCTGGATGCAATCCGACGTCAAGTCGCCCCGGGGCCTTGGCGCGACGTGCTCAACGATCTGTGCCGGCAGATCGAGGGCGGCAGCTCGCTGTCGGAGGCGATGAAGCAACACCCCTTGTGCTTCGATACGGTTTGCCAGAGCCTCATGGCCGCCGGCGAGGCTGCGGGAAAGCTTGACTCAATGCTCAATCGGTTGGCAGATCTTACGCGCCAGCAATTGCGGATTCGCCGGTCGATCATGGGGGCACTGATCTACCCGTGTCTTTTGGCGACAGTTGGAGTCGTCGTGGTGACGGTGATGATCGTTTTTGTACTTCCCCGCTTCGCGGGGCTCTTCGAGACGCTGGACGCCCCACTCCCGCCGACGACGCAGATGCTCCTGACGATAAGCGGTGTGCTCCGATCGAAATGGTGGATGTTGCTGATTCTGGCGGCGATCACGGCCGCTGCGGGCAAGTATTGGCTGTCCACGCCGATCGGCCGGCGCACGTTGGACACCTGGCTGGTCCGGCTTCCCTACCTCGGCCACTTTGTCCGCAGCCTGATTACCGCTCGGATCGCGACACTCCTCGGCGTACTCCTGAGTAGCCAGGTGCAACTACTCGAAGCGCTGCGGCTGACTCGCCGAGCGACCGTCAACACCCGGTACGCCGATCTCATGCGATGCGCTGAGGAAGGCGTAGCGAACGGTAGCCCGCTTAGTGCGTCGTTTGAAGGGACTTATCTGATCAATCCGTCCATGACTGAGGCAATCCGCCACGGCGAACAGAGCGGCCAGCTCGCAGTCGTGTTGACGGATATGGCCGAGTTCATGGACGAGGAGAACGAGGTCGTCGTTCGCACGCTCGCCAGCATCGTCGAGCCGATCATTCTCATTATCCTTGGCGTCGTCGTCGCCTTCCTTGCTCTGAGTATGTTCGTGCCGTTGTTTGACCTGACGTCACTTACTCAAGGAGGAGCGTAAAGGGGTGTTCAGGACACGGCGATCATCAATCGGCATTGACGCCGACGGTCGGAACGTCAACGCAGTGCAACTGACGCAGTCGCGGAATCATCTGCGCGTCGAGGCCGCAATATCCATTCCTCGCGCCGACAGCACGATTCCCCTGGACGAAGACGAGCTCTGTCGCGTCACCGATATTCTGTACCGGCAGGGATTTCGCGGCCGCGATGTCGTACTTGCCCTACCGAATGAAGCAGTGATGAGCAGCATCCTCAAGGTTTCATCAAACGGCGCCCAGGCCGAGCGATCACAAGCGGCCAGAAACCAGCTCGCCAAGGCACATCACTGTGATCCTCAAGCCCTCGAGATAGCCTCGTGGGACGTGCGGGGACATAGTGGCGCAACAGCGGTCGAGCATGTGATGGCCGTGGCGTGCCGCTCGGAGCTGGCGAATGCGGCAATCGATATCTTCGAAGGCGCTGGATTGACGGTGCGAGCGATTGATGTTCGGCTCTGCGCGCTGACGCGCGCGTGCGGCCGGCTCTCTCCGGGGTCGGACGGTCTGGCCGCTCTGCTGAACGTCGGATGGGGTTTTGCAGAACTCGCCTTGGTCCGCGGAGGCGTACTTGTTTTCGAGCGCACCCTGGTCGATTCAAGCCTAAGCCAATTGCATGCGTCATTGAGAACCACGTACGACATCGATGCCCAGATCACGGACCGCCTCATCGCAGAGGTTGGGTGTGAAACAGTTGCTGCAAATGGGGATGCACGATCAGATCTGGCCAGCGCTGTGCACAACCAGATCGTGAGATACGTCGACCGGCTCGTCACCGAATTGAAGGCCTCCATTTCTTTCGCAACGCGGGAATATGCGCAGGGACGTGTTGAGCGCATCTTTTTGATGGGCGAGGGCGCCGCTCTTGCCGGCCTCGTGCCACGGATCGCCGCAGAACTTGGCATAGAAGGGCGCTCGGTCGCACCGACAGACATCGCCGACGTCACGGCTGCCATTTCTAAGCATGGCGCCTCACCACTGCTGACGGCCGCCGTCGGCCTTGCTAGCCATCCGGATGGATAATGTCGGTAATCAGTGTAAATCTTGTACCTTCAGCCCGCCGCGAAGCGCAAGTCCGCAGCGCTCGCATCCGCTTTTGGTTCCTGACATGCGCTGTCTACGGCTTCGGCTGGCTTGGGGTGTTGGTGCTTGTCGGAGCGACGGCGCTGAACGATGATACGGGCCTACGCGACGAACTTCGTCAGGTCAACGGCCTTGTCGCGGAGTCCGAGTCGGAACTTGCCGCGTTACGAAGCGAACTTGCCCGATCGCGGGCCGAGCTGACAACATCGCGGATCATAGGAAAGCAGCCGGACTGGAGCGCCTTACTTGCGCTGTTGTCAACAACCCTTGGTGATCGAATCGTTCTGCGCAACTGTAAGCTCACCACGCTCCAGAAGTCGCCGAGTGCGCGCGGGTCGGTGACGGGAGTCGCGCGGGAATCGACGACCATCCAGCTTCAGCTCGGCGGCCTCGGGCTGGCGCAACAGGCCGTGTCTGAATTCGTACTGCGGCTTGAAGAGACATCACTGTTTCGCCAGGTTAAGCTGCTCGACACGAGGCGTGAACCGTTCTTGGATGGCGACGCCATCGCGTTTCACATTGAATGTCTACTTGAGACCGAGGAGGGATTGCAACCATGACTACGCGATCCCCATTCAGATCCCAGCGCTGGCACGTGGAGATCATGGGAGTAGGACTCTTCGGACTTTTCTCTCTTGCCGCGTTCTTTACCGTAGTCCGGCCGATCTCTCACGCAGCCATCGCTCGCGATGCGGCCGAATCTGAACTGGCGGACCAACGTACGCTCGCGGCGCAAATCGAGGACGTACGTAAACAGCTCAAGCACGAGGTCGGACTCGTCCAACAGGCGCGGGAGGCGAGTTGGGTACACTTGGAGCCGGTGAAGCTCCTGAACGCGCGCATGGCGCAGATTATCGATTTGGCCTCAACAAACAATCTCGTCATTGATGGATCGTCGTCAAAGGAAGCAGAATCCGATGAGCGGTTTCAGACGATCGGTATCAACGTTTCAGGGACCGGAAGTTATTCCGATTGTGCTGCGTTTCTTCACGAGCTCCACGAGCGCCTTCACGACGTGCGCGTCACGGCGTTTGAGCTGTCCGGTAATCCGAGTTCGCCGGCGCAGTTTCAGTTCGATCTTGTGTGGTATGCGGCTCCGATAGCCGTGCCGGACTCGAAATAATCGAAAAATCACTTGCCGAGGGCCGCGATGAATCGTCTGTGTCTGTGGCGATGCCTATCACTACAAAACACAAGGTCTATGGATGTGTGCTGGTGGCGGGTCTATCGGCGTTTGCGGCCGATAAGACGTTCTTCGCCCCCAGCGATGCCGCAGCACAGGATTCATCCGTCAGCGAGTACGCGATGACGTCATCGACCTCCGTATTGGACGCAGCCCGGCGTGATCTCGCCGCGATGGCGGACTTGCCAGTCGAGGGCAGCGACATCGCGGATCGCCTTTCGGCCGTGGCTGAGGCCCGCTCGTTGGACCTCACCGACGTACGCGACGCGTTCAAGCTATCCCCGAGTTGGTTCGGCGATGACGATGGCACAGTTGTTCAGCAGCCGGACGTGGGCGGCACTGCGGCCGCGAGGTTCGTCCGGTCGCACCGTCTCATGGCCGTCATGGCCGGGGGGCCCAATGGGTCGGCGATCGTCGACGACAAGTGCCTGTTTATCGGGCAACAGATCGACGGCTTCCGGCTCATTTCGGTTGGCGATCGCAACGCTGTCCTGGAGTCGAATGGGGTCCGAGTCGAGCTTCAGTTGTCTCAGGAATGGCGAAAAAGTTCGACGGACTAAATCGAGTGGTTTTTATCGGCTCGTGACGCCGGCTGAGCAGGTGTCAAGCATCGGCGCCATGACACCACCTCAACTCAACTAACACTCAAGAGCCGACGATAATAAATCGGAGATCGAGCAGATGCCTGGACTGCCGTTCCCCTCAAATAAGATGGAGATCGGAAAATGAATCTTTCTCGAAAACGTGCCAATCGAGCATTCAGTCTTATCGAGCTCATCATTGTCGTGGTGATCATTGGTATCATCGCCGCGATCGCGATTCCTCGAATGAGCCGTGGCGCCGCAGGCGCCGCAGATTCGTCGCTGCAAGGCAGCCTGGCGGTGATGAGAAGCGGCCTGGATATCTATGCGGCCGAACACACTGGGGCGTTTCCGGCGCTTCTCACTTTCGTCGCCCAAATGACGTCGTATACGGATGTCAATGGGGCCACGAACGCCACTAAAACCCCCGTGTTCATCTATGGTCCGTACCTCCGGAAGGTTGTGCCGCTTCCAGTCGGAACGGAAAAGGGTAGCACCGGCATTACAGACACCGCGGGCACGGCTGCTATGGGTTGGGTCTACAACGATGCGCTCGGCACGATCATTGCCAACACGACCGTGGAAGCCGACGACGCCGGGAAGCTCTACAACACCTACTGATTCACGTGATCGAACGGCGGGGCGCTCTGGTCAGCGCCGGCTGGTGATGGCGCGACACTCCAAGCCCCGGTCCAATGTGTGGCAAGGGGCTATTGAATGTTGACTGATCGTCATGCCGGGTTCACGCTTCTTGATCTGATGATGGCGATGGCCGTTATTGCCATCGTCGCCGCGATCGCCACGCCAAGGTACGCCAACGCCCTCACGCGCTACCGAGCCGAGGCCGCAGCGCGGCGCGTGGTCGCCGACTTGGCGCTCGCGCGGCAAACAGCCAAGAGTACAAGCTCAAGTAGGACGGTCGAATTCGACGCTGCCGACGACTCGTATGTGATTCCCAACGTGCGCGAACTCGATACGGCCGGCACGATGTACCGCGTACAACTGCAAGACCCGCCCTATCAGGCACAGATCGTTTTTGTCGACTTCGGCGGCGATGCGAAGCTCACGTTTGACGGCTTTGGTATCCCCGACTCCGGCGGATTCGTCATCGTCCAAGCGGGCGACTACCAATACACCGTTGTCGTTGATCCGGAGACGGGAGTAGCTGAGGTCCAATGAGATTGAACCGTCACCATTGTGGTTTCTCGCTTGTCGAGCTGGTGACCAGTCTCGCGATCATATCGATCCTCATGGTGGCTATGGGCTCTGCGATCGTGATTGCGACCCGGGGATTGCCCGATCCGAACAGCCCATTTGCCCAGACGGTGGACGCTGCCCAAGTGGTTGGTCAACTTGCCAATGAAGTGGCCTATGCCACGACGATCTTGAAGATGTCCCCCACGGAACTTCAGTTCGTCGTCGACCGTAATGGGACACCGATCACCATATCCTATTCGTGGTCGGGCACCCCCGGCGATCCGCTCACCCGGCAGTACAACGGCGGCGCCGTCATCAACGTGCTCGAAAATGTGTTCGACTTTAACCTCGACTACCAAACTAAGATCGTGATCTCGACCGAAACAACAACGGTGAAAATCCAATACCTGGAATCGATGTTCGCCAACTTCGAGGGTTGGTCGGGCATCACGCCGACGTACAACGACTTCGTAGTCGGTCCAACGAACTGGTGTGCCGAGTTCTTTAATGCCAGCGGTTTGCCGGCCAACACGTCGCAAGTCACCATCACCCGCTGCCAACTCAAACTAAAACAAGACCAGGGCGGTAACATCACGGTCGGCATTCACCGTACTAAGGGGGGCGGAAACCCGCAGCCAAGGCTCGATCCGATTGGAACTTCGACCACTGTTCCCGTTTCCACATTGCCGACTTCCTACCAGTGGGTCGAAACCACGTTCTCGGACGTCACGCTCAAGCAGCTAAACAAGGAGTTTGTGATCGTCGTCAAGGCTGACATTAACAACGCAGCCCAGGTGCAATATCTCTCATCAACCTCGGCCCCAAAGGATGATCCCGTCATGGTCTGGACGACGGATTCCGGAAAAGCATGGGCTCCGAAAAAGAACGCGCAAGCAGACAACGATATGTATTTCCGCGTCTGGGGAACCTATGAGACCACCGACGCTCAGACCGTGGAAGTGAGTCGGGATTATCTGATCTCGACGGGACTGATGCTGCAGGTGGGGGCCGACACTTCGACGAAAACCCAAACAGCGGTGCAAGTTCTTAATGCACCTGACGTCAGTGACTTATGAACTCTGAAATCGTAAGAATACCCAATGCCCTGCGTCGCACCTCGGGATTCACGCTTGTCGAAGCGGTGATCTCCATCGTGCTCGTGGGTGTGTTGCTCGTGGCGGCGATCAATACCCTAGGCGCGACCGCGGTTTCCCAGCGCAACATCGAGCACCAGGCTCTGGGGTACACGCTGGCTCAAGACCTGATGGCCGAGATCCTCAGCCAAGCATACGAGGAGCCGGTGGACAACGTTGCTTTCGGCCGCGAGGCCGGTGAGAGCGGCGGAAGCCGCGTCGACTGGGACGACATCGACGATTACGGGGGCTGGTCAGCCACGCCGCCGGAAACCAAGGATGAGGAGCCGTTGGACGGCTATGACCACTGGACTCGTTCGGTCGAAGTCGCATGGGTCAAGCCTACGAGCCTCAACGAGCTTGGCGGCAACACCGGCGTGAAACGAATCACCGTGACCACATCCTTCAACAACATCCCAGCCGCTGAGCTTGTCGCAATTCGGACGCAAGCTTGGCCAAAGGCTAAGTGACACCGCAGCCGTAGCCGCGAACAAGGAGCAACCGTGACCGACACCATTTTGTCAACAGATGCGCGGTGGGCCGGCCCGCGCAAACATACGCCAATGCGTCCGCCTTCGGCGCGCAGCCGCGCCGGAGCGCGGCGAGGGTCTGTCTATCTAATCGTGCTCAGCGTGTCGATGATCGTGTTGGTCATCGGGCTCTCGGGTCTGATGGTGTCCCGGATTGAGCAGCGCAGTGCGAGCGCCGTTTCGGACATGACTCAAGCACGCCTGCATGCCCTGGCCGCCGTCGAGATGGGCATGTTTCAAATAGAGGACTACCCCTCGAGTTGGCGGGACCGCTTCGACGCAGGTATCTTGCCTACTGACATGCCCCTCGGCAACGGAACCTTGACACTCGAGGCCGCGGATCCCGTGGACGGCGATCTGACCAACAATGAGACTGATCCGGTTCTCTTCACCGGCATCGGTATTGAGGGCGCGGCACGACACAAGCTGCAAGTGACGATCACCTTCACCGGCGGTCTCGCCGAGTTCCAGCCGGGGAGCTGGAAGCAAGTTGTGGATTAGAGCAATACCCAGCCTGTAGGGCAGGCTTGGAGTCTGCCGATTCTTTGCAACATCGACGCCGGCTTACACCTGCATCATACACCCCACCAGGCCAAAGGGCTGCCCTACCTACGCTGCCTTCGTATCTTGAGCGCGGTGACGAGCGACCAGCGCATCGTAGTCTGCAAGATCCACCGTCTTGAAGACCTCCGCCAAGTGGGGATCGAACTGGCTACCGGCACACTCGGCAATCTCCTGAAGCACCTGTTCGCGCGGCAAAGCCGATCGATACCGCCGATCCGAACTCATTGCGTCAAACGCATCGACAACGACGAGCAGACGTCCCATGAGAGGGATGTTCTCCCCACTCAAACCCGCGGGATAACCGTTCCCATCCCATCGCTCATGGTGATACAGCACGCCGGGCAGGATATCTTCCAACTGCACGAGATCTTTGAGAATGTTGTACCCGATCCTGGGATGACGTTTGATGAGTTCGAATTCCGCGGGCGTCAGTGCGCCTGGGTTGCCGAGCACCGACTCGGGTACGCCGATCTTCCCCACGTCGTGCACCAACCCGGCGATCCGAACACGCTCCGCCTGCGTTTCATCCATGCCGCAGGCTCGTGCAAGTTGGGAACCCAGCAGAGCCACACGCTCGGAATGACCGTATGTATAGGGGTCTTTGGCATCGATCGCCGCTGTCAGCGCCTTCAGCGTCCCCATGAACAACGCTCGTTGGTCGACATACATGGCGACGTTGTGGAGAAAGGCGCTGAGATAGTCAGCCGCGGCGTCGAGCAGTTGTGTCTCAACACTCGTCACTTCTGGATCTTGGCCGCGTTTGTCGCCGGCCAGCAAGAGCCCGATCACCTTGTCGGCACATACGATCGGCTCCACCACCACCTGGGACTTGACGTGCGCTGCCAACTCACTCTCGTTGCACTCGAGCAGCTTTGTCCACTGATCCGTGTCGAGCTCGCCAATAAGCTGTGCCGCGAGTGCTCCAAACTTATTCTGATCGACCGAAAGGTCGCCTGAGCAAACGAGTGCGTCGACGATTTCCGGCACCGGCCCATCAGAGGCCAACTTCACCGCAACCCACTCGAAGTCCAGTGTGTCGCGCAGGAGTGCGCACGTCATCCTGATAAACTCGACGGGATCAGCGAGGCAATTCATCGATCGTCCGAGCCGGTACAGGAGGCTGATCTGCTCGAACGCGTGGGCAAGTTGTCCGCTGAAGTCGCGCAGCGCAAGGCGGTTTGCGGCCGCTTCATCAAGATCTGCGTGCATCCACCGCAACATTGGGATGAGATATTCAAGATCAGATCGGCAATAGCGAGCGCACGGCGCCAGGGCGACTTTCGCCTCTCCGGGATCGAGCTGCGACGAAGCGCAGATGGCTTGGAATTGCTCAGAGTCGAAGAGCGCCTCGCCCAGAGCCATGATCATTGTCACGCCCGCCTCCGGCTGCGAAGGCTCCGTGACGACCGGCACAAGCCAACACCCGGGAATGAGATCAATCGGAGGCGCATCGTCGCCAGCCCTGGACGCCGCGACCGCGCTGCAGATTAGATCTCCCAGAAGTCCAGATCGCAGCCAAAGATCAGCCGGCCCGAAGCCCTTGGGCGGCTGGAGAACGGCGCCGCGCGCATCGAGACACCACACCGGCAAACCCAGTTCGGCGCAGCGATCGGAAAGCAGTTGCGTTGCCGCCGGCGCATTGTCCGGAGTTGCGCTATCCATCACGCAGCACTCAAATCCGCGTCATCAACCGGAATGCTCTCATCTGATGGGAGCTGCAACAGCTCCTTGATCTGCACGATAAGATGGCGCGGACTGAATGGCTTGTCGAGAAAGCATTTGATATTCGTCCGCTCGAGCTCGGCTGGCGGCACTTTGTGACCACGGGCCGTCAGCATTACCACAGGAATCCCTTCCGTCTCGGGATCGGCGGCTAGCTGCTGACAAAACTCCAGGCCGTCCATCACCGGCATCTGGTAATCGCTCACGACCAGGTCGGGTCGATGCTCGCAGGCCAGCGTGTAGCCGTCCTGGCCATTGCTGGCACTGATGACTGAGAAGCCGGCCTGGCGGAGCTTGAGATCCAGCATATACCTGATTGGCGGCTCGTCATCCACAACGAGAATCGTCTTGCCGTTCATAATGGCTCTCGCGTTACGGGACGCATCCCTCGGTACACAGAAGCGCGATAACAGACCGGTCACCCCAAGTTCTTATCGACGCTTCTAGCACGACGATTTACGCTGGAAGCCGGCGCCGACCAGGCATCGGGCTGCTCTGTGCAGGCGGCTCGGCTGTCGCTTCGCGAAGCCATCGCACCGGCGAGCCCGATCGATCGAATAGAAACCGTGCAAGCGGATTATCGGACTGTTCGGCTGTTGTGACCAACAGATCCCAAAGGGACTCGTGCTGCGTTTCAATACTCAATCGAGCATTCACGCGGTCATCTAGGTGTAGAACTTCAGCATGCCGCCTCATCGAGCGCGATCTTCTTCTCGATCATCTGCTGATCCTCTCTCAAGCGACCGCCTCCATTTTTGATTGCTCGTTCGCAAACTTGCGGAACTCGCTGTGCATGGCGATCCGCTTGGCGATATAGAAAATCACGGGGAAGATCAGCAGCTCGAGGATAAAGCTGGTGGTGACGCCGCCGATCATGGGCACCGCCAATCGCCGCATCGTGTCCGCGCCGGCGCCGGTGGACCAGAGCACCGGCAACAGGCCGACGAAGGTCGCACACACCGTCATCGTCTTGGGGCGTATGCGCTTCACGGCGCCGTCGTGGACCGCGTGCCAGAGATCGTCCGTATTTCGCATGCGCCCTTCACTTTGGAAGCGCTCAAAGCTGGTGTCGAGGTACAACAGCATCACGATCCCCGTTTCCACCGCCAAGCCGGCGAGCGCTATGACGCCTACCCACACCGCAAGCGAGAGGTTGTAGTCAAGGAAATGGAGCAGCCAGATCGCGCCCACCAGGCTGAACGGCAACGTGAGTATGATGATGGCCACGCGCAACCAACTCACCGTCGCCATATAAAGCAGCAGAATGATGATCACGAGGGCCATGGGCACGACGATCATCAGCCGTGCCCGGGCCGCTTGCATGTATTCGTATTGTCCGGACCAAATGATCGTGTATCCGTCGGGAAGTTCGACGGATTCCTTCACGGCCCGCTGGGCGTTGGCGACGTAGGTGCCGACGTCGATCCCAGCAATGTCCACGTAAACCCAACTGGTCAGCCGGGCGTTCTCGCTCTTGACGAGCGGCGGACCCTTGTGGATGTTGATTGATGCGAGCTGACCCAGTGGAACCTGCGCCCCGCTCGGGGTTGCGACAAGCGTCTGCCTCAGCGCGGGCAGGTTGTCTCGCAATTCATGCGGATACCTGACGTTGACCGGATAGCGCTCGAGGCCTTCAACGGTGTAGGTGACGTTCATCCCACCCAGGGCGCTCATGATCACGTCCTGAACGTCGCCGATCGTTAGCGCGTAGCGAGCGATCTCGTCCCGGTCGATGATGATATCAAGGTAGTTGCCCCCCACGCTCTTGTCGGCGAACGCACTGACGGTGTAGGCGCCGACACCGTCGGCCGTCTTGACAACCTGTGCGACTCGTTCGCTGATCTGAGCGAGGATGCTCAAATCAGATCCCATGATCTTGATGCCGACCGGCGTCTTGATGCCCGTAGCGAGCATGTCGATCCGCGTTCTGATGGGCATCGTCCACGTATTGGTCAGTCCAGGAATCTGAATGACTTCGTTGAGGCCGGGCACATGCGTTCCATCCGGCCAGTCGTAACCGTAGCGAAGCTCATCGAGCGTGATGGGACGGGTCTTGGGCCAGATCTTGCGCAGCACCGGTTTGACGAATTCAGGCCACGAGTCATAGAAGCGTCGCAGCGGCACCTGCCGCCACTTGCTCTTGTCACGATGCAGGGTGATCGTGGTTTCGATCATTGGCAGGGGAGCGGGATCAGTCGCGGTTTCGGCTCGCCCGATCTTGCCCAAGACGTACTGCACCTCCGGGAACTGCATGATGAGCTTGTCGGTTTGCTGGAGGAGCTCCCGCGCCTTCATCGCACTGATGCCGGGATCGGTTGTGGGCATATAAAGCAGATCACCTTCCTCCAGCGGAGGCATGAACTCGCTGCCGAGTCGCTTCAAAGGCCACCACATCGACAGCACAAACAGGACGCACGCAAAAAGAGTGAGCCAGCGAAACCGCATCACGAGCGCAAAAGCCGGGTTATAGACCCACTCCAAGAAACGGCTGATCGGATTGCGATGCTCGTCCATAATCTTCTGCGGGAAGATCACCAGGCCGCTGAGAACCACCCATCCAATCACGAGCCACCAGCGATAGTCGTCGAACCGCGGTAACGGAACCACGCTCAAGACAATCGCCGGCGCAATCACCGCTGCGAAGTAAACCGCGAGGCGCTTCCACCGCGCCATCGACTTGGGAACGACTCGATCCGAAATGAGGTACACCATCAGAATCGGGACCATGGTTACGGCAAGGAGGGCCCCGGCGAGCATCGCGAAAGACTTGGTGTAGGCCAGCGGCTTGAAGAGACGCCCGGACTGCTCGCCCAACGCGAAGATCGGAAAAAAGCTGACGGTGATGATCAGCAAGGCAAAGAACAAACTCGGGCCGACCTCGACGGCGGCTTCGGTGATGATTTGACTGCGCGGGCGCGGCGACGCCCCCTCCTCGACGCGACGCCGTTCGCGCTCGAGATGTTTGTGGGCGTTCTCGACCATGACGATGGCGCTGTCCACCATCACGCCGATGGCGATCGCAATCCCGCCAAGGCTCATGATGTTGGCGTTGAGGTCGAGCGCGTACATCGTTGCGAGCGTGATCAGCACGCCCGTCGGCAAGACGAGGATGACTACAAGCGCGCTGCGCGCGTGCACCAACAACAGGATGCAGACGAGCGCAACAATGAGGATCTCTTCGATGAGCGTGTGAGTGAGCGTATCCATCGCGCGATCGATGAGATCGCTGCGGTCATAGCCGACGACGATCGCGACGCCGGGCGGCAGTCCCTTTTCGAGATCAGCAAGTCTCTCGGTCACTCGATCGATCGTTGCCCGAGCGTTCTCACCGAAGCGCATGATGATGATGCCGCCGACGGTCTCGCCCTCACCGTTCCAGTCGGCGATTCCGCGTCGAATTTCGGGTCCGATGCGGATGTTGGCAACGTCGCTGAGATAGATCGGTGTGCCGTTGGAACTGGCGCCTAGTGAGACCTTTCCCAGTTCCTCAAGCACGCGCTGTGTCCGGGCTTCCTCAACCGACGCGCCGGCGGCTTGCAGCTCGCTGATTTCCCTATCGGTGAGCGCGCCGAGATAGCCGATCCCCCGAACCATGTACTCGGTCTCGCTCATCTCAATCAGGCGCCCGCCCACGTCAACATTGGACCGTCGCACGGCGTTCTTGATCTTCTGCAAGGGAACGTCGTATGCCAAGAGCTTGACGGGATCGACGACGATTTGATATTGCTTGACGAATCCACCGAGCGATGCAACTTCACTGACGCCGGCCACGGCCGTGAGCTCGTAGCGCAGATACCAATCCTGCAAACCGCGAAGATCCGAGAGATCCTGCTGACTTGCCAGGAGCGGCCCTCCATCCAGCGGGCACGTCTCATACCCCTTCACGAGAACGATCGGTTCCAACCGATCTCGAATCTCCAGCGGCGCTTGGTCAAGTGAGTCATACCGACGATTCTCTTGGCGGTCGGCATAGATCACCTTAGAGTCCCCCAAGACGCGGTGACGAATCAGGCGATCCTGTATTTCAGGATCGTCCGGCACATCAATCAGGTCGGCATACCATTCGTCATTCACCGGATCATGCCAGAAACCGTTGGGATGGTCCGGGCAATACTTGCCGGTGATCAGTGCGTACTCAAATATCCACCCGACGCCGGTGGCATCAGGACCGAGTTGTGGGCTGACGCCGGTTGGTAAGTTCCCAGCTACGAAGTTGAGTTGCTCCAGTACGCGACTGCGCGCCCAGTACATGTCCGTTCCGTCTTCAAAGATGATGTAGACGAAGCTCGTGCCGAACATGCTGTATCCGCGCACAACCTTTGCGTGGGGCACGGCGAGCATGGTCGTCGTGAGCGGATAGGTGACTTGATCTTCGACGATCTGCGGCGCCTGGCCGGGGTATTCCGTGCGGATGATGACCTGAATGTCGGAGAGGTCCGGGATGGCGTCGACCTTGATATTGAAGATCGACCACACGCCGGCCGCAATGACGAAGAGCGTCAGTATGGTGACCATTCCGCGATGACGAACGCAGCCAGCTATGATTTTGCCGATCATGGATTGCTTGCCTTCGCGTTGTCAGTGGTGATCGTCCCTTTGACGGTACCGCAACGAAGCATGGATGGTGCGTACGGATTCGCTACTTCGTCGGTGGCTTGCAGCCAATTCTTCTTGACCATGGGGCAGTACACTTGATACAGCGTCGGCGCCGCAGCCTCGCTCGGCCCCGCCACGGCCGCCAGTTGCATCAGGGCCTCGGACACCCGCTCGAAAACGCTACGGATCGCGTCAATATCTTCAGCCGGCTCATTCGCTGCTTCCATGATCGTGTTGGCAGCGCCGCTGACGAACTCATCTTCGACATTCGCCAGCACCATTGCCGCCTCATGAATCACGCCAAGGTTGGCGGTGATCCCGGTTGTCTCATCACGCGTCAGCGTCTCGTGAATGCTGAGGTACGCCGATACCAGTTGATCAAGATTCTCCTGGGCGTTCGCATCCAAGCCGGCCTTGGCCGATTGCTGTTGAGCGGGCGGCGATGGCGCCGGCTCGTCCTGGGCAGATGGGGGATCGTCCTCGGGCCTGGATGTTGCGCCGGTCATCGGCAGCACGCTCCGCTCGTCGAAACACTCGAGCATCATCGAGCCGAAGAACGGATTGCGCACGCCACCCTTGGGTTGAAGCCAGATGCTTCCTCCCTGGCCTTCACGGAACATGGGGCAGTGAAGTTCGTGGACTTCAGTGCTATAGGCCGGCGGTATTCCTGTCGCTCTCGTGAGCTTGGAGAGCGCGACGCTCAGGTCGGCGAAGGCCAGCCTTGCCTCTTCAATGTCGGATGGGTCGATCAACTCCAGCGACTTGCCCCTGATCGTGGCCACCTCGTCATGCCGGTGCCAGAAGTGCTCATCGTCGGGGAGGGCGATCTTCAATAGGCGATCGACGCCTTGAGCAAGCGCTCGGGCGTTCGACGAAATGTCATCCGTGGAATCACGAGCAAGTGTGTCACCGATTGCGAAATACGCATCGAGTATTTCACCGAGTGCTTCGACCGCTTCCGCCGGCAGGGAGGACAACTCACTGGCCCCGGCGACGGCGACTACGGTCTCTTGCTCGCTGGCCAAGTTGCCGCGCACAAACTTGGCGAGGGCTTCGCGAATATTGGCCTCGCTGTCTAGAAGGAACTGTCCGCTCGTGACAACCATCTCTCCGGGTCGAAGACCGTCGAGGATTTCGACCATGCCTTCATCGGTTTCGATGCCGGTTCGCACGTCGCGCGGCTCAAACCTGCCCTCGCCGAGGCTCACAAAGGCCACCTGGCGCTCACCCGTGTCGATGATCGCGGCGCGAGGCGCCAGCGTACGGTCCCGCGCGAGCGTGTTCTTCAACTCGACGTTGGTATACATGCCCGGTTTCAGCACGCCGTTTGGGTTATCAAATTCGAGCCGGACGTTCACCTGTCTCGTCTTCTTATCGAGATAGGGGTAGATGTAAATGACCTCACCCTCGAATGTCTGTCCGGGAATGTAGGGCAGCGACATCACCGCACGCTGGCCGACTTGAACGTACGGCAGCTGATACTCGTAAAGGGTGACCATCACCCATAACTTGGAAAGGTCTGCGATCCGATACACTTGCATCCCGAGATCAACGCGCATCCCCTCATTGGCGTGCTTGGCGATGACGACGCCCTTGTGCGGGCTGTGCATGGTCATAGTTTTTGATGGCACGCCCGCCGCAATGAGCTCTTCGATCTGTTGTGGCGATACGTCGAAATATTCGAGCCGTGTTCGCGCCGCCTCCAACAGATCCTGAGCGCCCTGGGCGGCTTGGGGAACAAACTCGGCCCTGATGAGACTCTTGTTCCGATAGGCCAAAAGGAACTCGTCCTGCGCCGCGTAGAGGTCTGGGGAGTAGTACTCAAACAGCGCCTGGCCCTCGGCGATCTCAACCCCCAGATAATCGACGTAGAGCTTCTCGATCCACCCCGGCACTTTCATGTTGATGTCGCGAACGCTCGTCTCGTCGTAATCAACCGTGCCCACCGTTCGGATGGTTCGAACCAGGGGCCCGGACTTCACCGGCTCGATCCGTACTCCGATGTTCTGGGTGATGACGGGATCGATCGTGATCTCGCCTGAGAACTTCGCTGGATCAATAGGAGTCAAGTCCATTTGACAAATCGGGCAGCTCCCGGGGTTTGGCAGGATGACCCACGGGTGCATGCCGCACGTGTAGAACTGCAATCCAGCGGAGTCGTCGTTCGCTTCATTCGCGGCTTCGTTCCCGGTGCTTGATGGGATCACCATTGTCCAGAGGTTCGAAAGGCTGGATTGAATCGTCGAGCCCCACTTCGTACCGACCCCTAACATCACTACCGCGACGATGGGTAGAGCGAGAATCGCCGCGAGGCTCGGTCCTTTCGGCGGGGGCGGGCTTGGCGGCGGTTGTTTCTCGGTCTGCGCTTGTGCAGCATCAGTCGTTGTCGCAACGTTGCTGTCGTCGCTCTTCGCAATTTTTGTTTGTTTAGTTTGCTTCATTGGGGCACCTTTGGGTCTACATCTTCATCGCGGATCGAACTGTTTCCAGGAACGGCTAGCGGATTCATCGCATCCGACGGCGGCGTAGTGCGGTTCAAGTCATGTCCGACCGCTCGCTGAAGCTCAGCGAAGCTCTGCTCGAACTGCGCGAGGTTCTGGTGATACATCAACTGAAATACCAGTAGCTTCCGCCAGTTATCGATAAGTGTCAGGAAATCGACCTTTCCACTTCGGTAGCTGCTCAGGGATGCGTTGACCGTCTGCTGGGCCTGTGGAACGATCACGTCGCGGAAAAGAACGACCTGTTGCTGCTGGCTCTGGACCTTCGCAAACGCATCCTGTACACGAAAGTCAACGCGGTTGCGTTCATCGCCGAGCGCCGCGATGTTTTCCAGTCTTCCCCGCAGCGCCTCGCGCTCGGCGGCATCCAGTCTTTCCGTCCATATCGGCAGGTTGATCCCGAAGCCGAACCACCACTGATCGTCGCCGTTGGCGATCCTTGAGAGCCCCTCGCTGTCGACCAGGTTGTAGTTGAAGCTGACGGTAAGGTCAGGCCAGCGGTTCAGTCGAGCCAGGTCCAGCCGCTGCTTATAGCCTTCAATCCGTTCGTGAATCTGGCGAATGGCTGGATTGCTACGGGCGGCCTCCGTCAGCAGCGCTTCAAGCTCAAGTTCAATCTGGTCCAGCGTTCGAATCGTCGGCTCGGGAAGCGGCGCGTCAACGGGGCGGTCAATGAGACGGTTGAGCATTGCCCCCGCAGAAATGAGGCGCTGCCGCAGCGCAATCAACTCATTGTCGAGATTACTCAGTTCAACCGACGCCCGCAGAACATCTTGTTGGCTTGCGGTCCCGGCTCGGTACTTTGCCTCAGCTACGTCCTGAAACTGTGAGACGAGAACATGGTTGCCCTGGGTAACCTGAATCGCCCGAGTCGTGTAGTAGTATCGCCACCAAGTCAGACGCGTGTCGGCGATGACCCGAAGTTTGACTCGCTCCAGCACCGCCACCGCCTCCGCGACATCTTGAGCAACGATTCGTCCTCGTGTCTGGAGCTTGCTCGTGAGCGGGAAGCGCTGGCTCAGCGCGGTCATGGCGCCGACCTGACCCGCAGCGGTTTCTGCCATCTCGCCGAAGGGTGCGACCTGAAACATCGGATCGTCCAGGCTGGTCGCCTGCGGGATGCGGTTGGCCAGTCTCCTGATCTTCTGCTCGGCCGACTTGATGCCCGGGTTCCGCTTCAGCGCAAGAACAACGTATTCCTCGGGGCCTGCGTCGTCGGGAAGTGTCGGCAACCCGGGTTCTGCGGGCTGTCCCGCGTCTCCAGTGCGATAACGATGCGTCAGCTCGGGCGACGGATCCACGTCGATCGCTTCACGATCGATCCATTCTGCAAACGGCCCGGCTCGATAGTCGCCGGCACAACCGGTAAACACGAGCATGCCAAGAACGAGGGGAATGAATGAAAGTCGACTGGTCATTGTGTTTTTCCTACGTACTCATCACGCGAAGCAATGCAGTTGCCGCTTGGTTCCGTCACCATCGTCGTCGCGCCTGCGGTTGCGTATCCTGAGCGAAGCTGGCCGCGCAAAGTGTATCGCTCTGTCGATAAAGGATACACTCTGAAGCAACAACCGCACCTGCACGATGAAGGTCCGAAGCGCGCGAACAGCGCGCCGTGGCCAAGCCGGTGCTGGTGAGATGTTCGACTAGATTGTAAGGAGGCAATGGCGCAGGAAGAGCGAATCTGCGCACGGCAAACCAGGCCCGGCTCGAGCCGTCCTCGCTTGCCAACCGAAGCGCGCGACACTTGGCACGACCATTGCCGGCGTCCAGGCTATCGTTTCCACGACTTGGAAATCGACGGCTCCGGGAATGGGAAGAACGGCGACCCGACCGATATTGGCGTCCCGCGACTGATTGGGGCAACCGCAGGTAGAGGGATCGTCGTTCGGTGTGCTGATGGGCCCAGGCGATGGCTCGCAGCAACTGCTGGGGCTCGCCACACTGATCGCGCCCGTCAAGGATTCAGCCGTGCGGAACGGGAAGCAATGTCCCTTCACTTCGCGTGTCGCTGCTGTTTCGAACTGGTTGTAAGGGGCAGTTGGGGCGGCGCACGCTGACGAGGAGAGCGCTGAACCGAACACGCCGCAGCAGCACCATGCGGGCGACCAGAGGGCCATGGTGACCGCCATGATGAAGCTGGTTATCTGTGTGTTGACCATAGACCGTAGATGCCTTGCGAATCGTCGCTCTCGCATTATACAACGTCAATCTGGCCAGGGAAATTCAAAGAACCCGGGATTTCTTGCATACGGATCGGAAAAAGGGTGATTCTCGGGGTTTGAGCGTTCCGCGTGGGAGGCGCCTCACCTCCATGCCGTCATAGTCATGCCGCGCCCACTACGTCACGGCCGCCGTCGTGGGCGTCCAGACAACGCAGCAAAAGTCACGAATGCAGATCCCGTGCCCCCCCCGGCCCCCGGGTACCTCGACAAGATCCTCGGCCCTAAAATTCGCGACAGTGGGGCTGTCCCTAGTCTCTCCGAAGATCCCTGGCGGAATATACTACAGCCTTGAGAGTGCGCAAAAACGAGCTATTGAGTGTGCGACCAAAGACGACCAGTGATGATACTGAAGAGTTCGCAAGCAAGCGTTGTTTGAAGTGTGCGTATGTGCTCGACGCACTGAAGAGCCGTAAATGTCCCGAATGCGGCCATCCATTTGACCCTGCTGATCCATCAACGTTCCGTACAGGTGCACGGCACGATAAGAATAGGTGGATCGTGCTGTCGATGTATCTGACGCCACTTGCCATCACTTTCCTATTCTGGATCATTGACTACTTCGGGAGCGCGCCTTCGACACTCAGGAATCTTCCTGACCTTGGTGGGCTTACAATTGGAATGTGGCAGGCGACCGGCCCATTTGCATGGGTGATCCTGAACTCATTGAGTTTCATCGCAGTCCTCACGACCTTCTTCGGCGTGTGGTCTGCCTTTCTGAGCCTGGTCTTGATGACCCGACTGCGAAATCTACCATATGCCGTACACCTATTCCTTGCCCTAGTTTGGTGCTGCTCTGGTCTTCCACCTGTCGCGTCCACATGAAGTCTGTATGACTGTCGCTACCGAGCACTCGTAGTGTTGTACTCGTTCATCGCGACTCGGACAATCGCTCTCGTTGGGTAGCGACTGATCAAAGGCAGACTTCGGGGAAACTTCCGGACAGTCACCAACGTATTGGCCTGATTGAGTACTCTATTCAAGGTGTGCACGCCTTCTCGGTTTCTCGCGCGAATCGAAGAAGTAGGTGACGTCCCTAGTTTCTCAAAGGTGACCAACGGTGAAGCGAACTCCGGACTATTCTCATCGCCGTGGGATCCGTAGGATGGATTGCTGTGGCAACATCCTAGCCGTGCGCAGGGCGGTCCTCGTTGCTCTTAGCAGCAGTTGCCCGATGGTGAGCTGCAATAGTCAACAGCAACAGATCGGAGGACAACCGCCTGCACACCTTGAGTTCCGAGTTGCTGCCCGGTTGGGCGACTTTTCTTCTAGCGAACTGGCGGAGATGCGAACGTGGCTTGCTACCGATAACGAGGGCCGGGGGACCGGGCGGGTGTGGCGATGGTTCGCGCTGAATGATCCGGCGCAATGGTCGCCTCACCAGATCGACGACTGGGATTCTTTCCTTACAGAGCCGGCCCGCTACTTCGAGGAACACTTGGGGTTTGTTGCTGGTGCCAAAGATGGACAGTGCTTCCTTCTGCTCTCCGCGGATCCGCAGCACATGCTCGTGCATGACAGCGAAGATTCATGGAGCGTGGCGTCCGTCTACCCGACGCATGACATTACAGGTCGACGAGCTATAGGATTTGCCCTCGACGAGAAGGGAAGCCGGAGATTCGCGCTCCTTACTTCGCGAGCGGTAGGTCGGAACCTTGCAAACCTGATTGACGACAAGATCTACTCCGCACCGAAGGTGATAGATCCTGTCGAAGACGGGAGAAGCATCATATCTGGCTCGTTCAATCGGACGCAGCATCGGAGGATCCTCAGGATTCTACGAAATTAGCCACCGCCACCTGGACCTGTACGGACGATGTGTGAAAATTCGGGACAGTCACCAACGTATTGGCCTGATTGAGTAGTCTATTTAAGGGTGCAGGGCTTCTCGGACTTTCGCGCGAATCGAAGAAGTAGGTGATTGTCCCGAATTTCCCTACATCCCCGTGAGCCGTCCCGATGGAATTGGGACGGTTCGCACTCGCAGACCAAAACCCGTCCATCGCGCGCCCGCGGCGGGGTCGGTCAGGCGCTCTTGCGCATCGACTTTTGGCGAATCAGCCGGTCGCGCTTCTCGGCCAAATCTTCTTGTTTGCGCCTTGGTGCGACCTTGCGCGGCTTCGCTTTGACTTGCTTGGTCACTTCCCCGCCGGTTGCGGCTTGGAAGCAATGTCCAAGGAGCAAGGTGAATTCTTGGCGCTGCATTTGGCGAACGAACTCGCCGACCGTGATCTTCGTTTCATTCGCGCGAGCTTGCTCATAGATATCGATGAAGGCGTACGGCTCCCAGGCGCCGTTGAGCTTCAGGATGTCTCTGAAGCGATTCAGGGCGTCATCGGGGCTGGCCCCAATCAATTCTGTAGCTGTTTGAACAAGTGACGGGTAGATCGGATGATCGTCAAGCTGCCGGAAAAACCCTTTCGCGCCGTCGGCCCGTCCACGGTGCCGTTCGCTGATGGCGAGGATAAAAAGAGATTCCGCGGGTCGTGCGCCCTGGGCGTACATTGCGGACTCGTCGATCCAGCCGTTCCACAAATACAGGAGGGCGCGGACGGCAGCGCTCATGGATTCATTCTTGAGGCTGGTCGGGGCGAAGAGTTGGGCGTCGTCCATCGCGTCCAAGGTCTTCTTCGCGGTGGAGCTTGGGTTGTGCTGCCATTGGACGGCCGGCAGCGCCGTTCCCCGGGCGAGCAACAGCTTGGAGATTTCCGGAGCCGACTCTGAGATTTCCAGTTCGATCATGGAACCGCCCCCGTTGCGAATCAGGCACGTGCAAGGTGCCCGTAGCGGTATCGTCCCAAACCCAGCACTACATCGACGTGACCCCGGGGTATCGGGGCGCAGGAACCGCTGTAAACCGCCCAGCCCGCACAGGCGATACAACCGATCGAGGTCGCCTTATAGCGTGGCGGCCGCCGGTCGCGCTTCGGGGTCGTTACCGCCGGGAGAGTGAGGCGCCGATCGTCAGGAGCCCGGCGAGCATGCACGCAACCCCGAGCATCGGGGCGAGTCGACCGAACCGTGTGCTCGCAGCCCCAGCTTCGAGCATTCGATCATCACTGCCGCCGACCTCGGTTCGAATTGTGGTTGGCGTTTGCGCGATCCGGCGCGTCGGGTGATCGTCGATCAGGGCCGGCCGATCGTCGAGTTCGGCCGACGGCGTCTGAAGCGGTGTCGGGTCAAGCTGCGTGGCCGTCACCGCCGCGACGTCAACTGGGATCACGTGCGGCTGCGGGGTCGTCTCCTGCTGAGGGGTCGGCTCAGGCGATTCGCTCTGGTCGGGCAGGGGCCCGGCGTTTGCCGAGGCGAGGTACTCACCCAGGCGTTCCTGGAGGAAGTCAGGTCGCGGCTTGACAAGCGCGAAGACGTTGAGCGGTTCGTTTGGTGTTGGCGGCGCCTTTTGAATCTGGATCGATCGCAGACCGAGGCGATACCGATGGCCGAATTGGGGCGAATCCGCCTTCTCCGGCTGCAGGCGCGTTGATAGGCGCTCACTTGGGGCGCGCTCGGCGAGTATCCGTTGGGGGAGTATGCGCGTGTTCACTTTCGGGGCCAGGTTTGTGTCGAAGTGGTCCATCGCCCCGAATAATGACGCCGGGCTTTGTACCAGCCTGTCCGTCGCGCGGGTCGCATCGGCGGCCTCGGCGGCAAGCCGGGCTGCTTCCTGCCGATCGATACCGAGCTCTCGCAGTGCGGCTTGAACCTTCTTGTCGTTGAGGTCGATATTGGCGATATCAGGCAAATGGCTGAGGAGGTCGGCGCTTCGTTCCTGCCCAACCTTGCCCAAGGCCGACGCCGCGTTCGGCCGCTTCGTCGAGTCGGGATCGATGGCCCTCGATAACAGCGTCTTCGCCGCTGACCTCGCCTTATCGCTGCTCGCGCTCGACAGGAGTGTCTCGGCTGCGGCCAACTCGTTGTCGTCGAGCAGTTCCTTCAATGCGCCGTCGTCGCTGCTCATGTCTGCGAGCAACGCCTTCGCCCCGGGCAGCCCCGCTTCGTCAAGGAGCTCGTTGACGGCATCCAGATCACCCTCGGCGACGCGCTCGGCCAGGGCTCGCACATCTGCTCCTTCCAGCAGGCCGCCGTCCGCGGTCAAGTCCTCGATCAGATCCTGCGCCCTTGGGTCGGCCAGGAGTTCCTCCAACTGCTCGCGATCATTGAGGATCTGTCGGAGCTGCTGTGGATCGTCCAGAAGATCGCGCAGAAGCTCTTGGTGTTCCTGGACCAAGCGAGCCGTCTGGAACATTGCGGCCACGGAGCGGCGCGGCAGACGATCGCTGTTCGTAAATACGAAGCCGATGATCAACAGCAGCGTGCCTAGTGTCAGTCCGGCGCGCCGCGCCGCGCCGAGACCGTGGCGGCACCGAGGGAACCGGATCAGAACCAGAACCGCAAGCGAGATCAGTGGCGACGGTCTCCACCACTCCGCGGCAGATCGGTTTGGTTTCGGCCGAGACCTGATCAGAAACGGCAAGGCCACGAAGCTTCCCAGGGCCATCGCCGCGGCGAGGTACGGGCTGTACCAGTCGGCGCCCTCCGTCCCGTACCACTT
>JACZXL010000154.1 GCA_022571635.1 Planctomycetota bacterium | reverse complement strand
TATCGAAGCGAAGATTCAATCCGGCGACATTCGAGACGGCATGATCGCCAAAGTCCGCAGCGCGGCATTGGCCTCGACCACGGCCGCGATTCCGGTCACGATTTCGTCGTGGCATGACACTGATGCGCTGAGAAACCTGACCCGAGGCGCTCTGGTTGGCACCCGCATATTACCCGTCAATGACCCAGCACCCGCGACCGCGCCGGAGTCCGTCAAGATCGCTCATACCACGACCGTTCCGAACGCCTAAGAAGGGGATTTCAACATGACACCGAATGCTCCCTCCATTGAACCGTTGGCAAAGGACCTCCTGTCGCTGTCACAGCTCAGTCGTGACGAGATCTCGCAGATGCTCGACACCGCGTCCGAGCTGAAGCGCGATTACGGGCCGTTCCGAACCGCGCTGCGCGATAAGACGATGGTGATGCTCTTTGAAAAGCCTTCACTGCGCACGCGCGTGAGTTTCGAGGTGGGATTCACGAAGCTCGGCGGCTCGGCCATCTACCTGGATCATCAACACAATCGCTTGGGCGAGCGCGAGTCGATCGGCGATTACGCCCGTAACCTGGAGCGCTGGGTGGAGGTCATCGTCGCGCGAACGTTCGAACATGACACGCTCGTGCAGCTTGCCGAGGCGGCATCGATTCCCGTCATCAATGCGCTCAGTGATATGTATCATCCGTGTCAGGCGCTGGCCGATGCCTTGACCCTTCGGGAGCATTTTCCCGATCTTGAACGCATCAAGCTGGCCTATCTCGGTGATGGCAACAACGTCTGCCACTCTCTTATGCTGATCGCGGCGAAGCTCGGCTTTGACATCACCGTCATTACGCCGCAGGGATTCGCCCCCAATTCCAAGATCGTCGCGCTCGCCCACGAAATCGCGAACGACACGGATTGTGTGATTACGTTGACCTCAGATGCATCGGCGGCCGCGGGTCACCATGCAATCTACACGGACACGTGGGTCTCGATGGGCGACGAGACCGAAGCCGCTCAGCGGCAAGCACAGTTCGCGGCGTATCAAGTGACCGAGTCCGTGATGGCTATGGCTGCTAAGAACGCGATCTTCATGCACTGTTTGCCGGCCCACCGCGGCCACGAGGTTGTCTCAGAAGTGATCGACTCACCCCAATCGGTCGTGTTCGATCAAGCGGAAAACAGAATGCACGCTCAGAATGCGGTTTTGCTGCATATGCTGGCCGGCAATTGCGCGCCCCAACATTGCGACGACCGATCGCCGGAGCATGCCGGCGAGATCGTCCCTGGATAAAAGGATCAAGACCGCTATGTCCAAGAAAGTTGTACTTGCCTATTCAGGCGGACTGGATACATCGGCGATTATTCCCTGGCTGATCGAGAACCACGGCTGCGATGTGATTGCGGTCGTCGGTGATGTGGGGCAGGGGGAACAAGAGCTGGTGGGAATCGAGGACAAGGCCCGCCGGTCAGGCGCGAGCGCGTGTTATGTCTTGGATCTCAAGCGGACGTTTGTCGAGGACTACGTTTACCCAACGCTGATCACCGGCGCGGTCTATGAAGGCCGATACTTGCTGGGAACAGCGATGGCTCGCCCGCTTCTGGCCAAGGCCCAAGTCGAAATCGCCCAAAAGGTAGGCGCGACCGCCCTGGCGCACGGTTGTACGGGCAAGGGCAACGACCAAGTGCGGTTCGAGAGCGCCTTTGCCGCGCTCGCGCCGGAAATGGAAGTGATCGCGCCGTGGCGCGAATGGGATATGCGATCTCGTGAAGATCTCATCGCCTATCTCGACGAGCGCGATATCCCCTGCTCCACCAGCGTTGAGAAGATCTACAGCCGCGATGCCAACCTTTGGCACATCTCACACGAGGGCGGCGATCTCGAAGACCCTTGGCAAGCGCCGCCTGATGACGTGTGGATGATCACCACTTCCCCTGGACAAGCGCCTGATACGCCCCAGGAAGTTCATCTCGGCTTTGAGCAGGGTCGGCCTCGCACCATCGACGGCCAAACCCTTCCGCCCGAGCAGTTGATCGCCGAATTGAACGAGATCGCCGGTCGCCACGGGGTGGGGCGAGTGGATATCGTCGAGAACAGGCTCGTCGGGATGAAGTCGCGTGGTTGTTACGAGACGCCCGCCGGCACCGTGATCATGGAAGCGCTGCAGAGTCTTGCGGAGCTTGTGCTCGACCGCGAGACCCGGCGCTATCGGCAGCAACTCGGTCTCAAGTTCGCCGACTTGGTGTATGACGGTTGCTGGTTCACACCGGTGCGTGAGGCCCTTTCCGTTTGCGCCGAGCAGATCGCCCAACGACTCACGGGCGAGGTCGTGGTTCGACTCTATAAAGGTTCGGCAACGTGCGTTCGGCGACGGTCGGAGCACAGTCTGTACTCCGCGGACTTTGCGACGTTCGGCGACGATGAGGTATACGACCAGTCCCACGCTGAGGGATTCATTCGTCTCTTTTCGCTGCCGAGTCGGATTGCGAACCTCAAACGTAAGGTGGCACTGTGATGGCGCTATGGGGCAGTCGCTTTGAGAAGGACAGTGATCCGCTGTTCCGGAAGTTCAATGACTCCCTGCCGTACGATTGGCGGCTGGTGCAGGAGGACATTGAAGGGTCGATCGCTTGGGCGCAGGCATTGGAAAAAGCGGACGTCCTCAGTGCCCCTGAGCGCAGACAGATCGAATCCGCCCTGAAGGAGATCGCCAAGCTCGCGGCCCAAACTCCACAGTCGGTTGGAGACTCCAGCCTCGAAGACGTCCACACCTGGGTGGAAGCCCAGTTGATTGAGCGCCTCGGCGACGTCGGCAAAAAACTGCACACTGGTCGCAGTCGCAACGATCAGGTCGCAACCGACCTTCGTCTGTGGACACGTCGTGCGTTATCCGACCGACAGCGAGAGATTCACGATGTTCAAGACGCGCTGCTTGGACTTGCGGCGCGTCATGAATGCGCAGTCCTACCGGGGTATACCCATCTGCAACACGCTCAACCGATCTTGTTTGCCCATTGGTGTTTGGCATACTTCGAGATGTTGCAGCGCGATCGAGATCGGTTCGCCGACGCCGACCGGCGCACGGCGTGCTGCCCGCTCGGATCGGGCGCGCTGGCGGGCACGGCCTACCCGATCGACCGTGAAGCGTTGGCGCACGCGCTGCGCTTCGACCGCCCCACTTCCAACAGCCTCGATGCGGTATCGGATCGCGATTTTGTGGTCGAGACGCTTTCGACCTCGGCACTGTGCGGCATTCATCTGAGCCGACTCGCTGAAGATCTGATCTTCTATGCCGGCTCTGAAGTGGGATTCGTCGAACTCGATGATTCGACGACGACCGGATCATCCATGATGCCGCAGAAGAAGAACCCGGACGCACTGGAACTGGTTCGGGGCAAGACCGGGCGCCTGTTCGGGTCGCTCACGGCACTGTGTGTTACGCTCAAGGGACTTCCGCTCGCCTACAACAAGGACCTGCAGGAGGACAAGGCGCCGCTGTTCGACGCGATGGACACGTTGTCGATGTGTCTGAAGATTGTGACCTTAGTGCTTGACCGGCTCCGGATTTGTGAGGACGTCTCCAAGAAGGCGGCCGCCCAGGGATACACGAACGCCACCGATCTCGCGGATTACCTCGTCGGGAAAGATGTGCCGTTCCGTGAGGCGCACGATCAAGTCGGCCAGCTTGTTCGGATTGCGATCGAGCGAGATGAGAGCCTCGACGAACTTCCCATGTCGGTTCTGACGCGGATCGCCCCGAAAATCGAGAAGGACGCTCACGTACAGTTGACGGTTGATGCGTCGCTCAATAAACGCAACACGCTGGGCGGCACGGCGCCCGCTCAGGTTTCCCACGCCATGAAGGTCGCCCATCGCCGACTCGCACGAAACCGCGACCGACTCAGTGCAGCCGCCGTAGAGGTTCGGCAGGCGTGCATCGACGATCTCAATGGCATCTGTCAGCTCGTCAACTACTGGGCTGAGCAAGGCGAGAATCTGCCGCGCAAGCAGGAGGCCATCCTTGAAGGAATCCAAGACTTCGGCGTGGCCGTGGCCGACGGCACAATCGTCGGGTGCGGCTCGCTCACCGTCTACACCCCGGTGTTGGCGGAGATCCGCTCGCTCGGCGTCGACCCCGACTGCCGCGGCAACAGTGTCGGCTCTACGCTCGTTCAGTATTTCATTCGGTCGGCCGCAGCACTTCACATCCCAAGGGTCTTCGTGCTGACTCGCGCGCCGAAGTTCTTTGAACGGCTCGGCTTTCGGGAGGAGCGCATGAATACGCTGCCCGAAAAGGTTTGGAAGGACTGCGTCGATTGCCCCAAGCGAGATTGTTGTGATGAAATCCCGATGATCTATGAGATCAACGCCTGACGGATCCGAGCACCGTTGATGAACTGCGGTATCACCAACGCCGCGACCGGCCCGGACCTTAACTGGTCTTTCTCGTTCTATCCCCAGTTGCCCAAGAGCATAAGCAGATCCTTGACGCCGACGGAGCAGTCGCCATCGAGATCGGCCGAGCAATCGTCGCAGTCGGCGCAGCGACCCCATGCCCCAAGCAGGAGCAGCAGGTCTTTTACGCCGACCGTTCCGTCGCCATCAATGTCGCCGAGGATCGGCGGACCGATGTTCCCTGCGATGAGATAGGCCTTGCCTCGGCCACCTGAGTCGTTTGCGGCGGTGATCAGGTAGTCGGTCTTCCCGTCGCCGTCCACATCCCCCATGCCCATGGCGTCGAAACCAAACTGCGCAAAGGCAACATCGTGCGTATAGGTATCGAGAACGTTTCCTGTAGCACCATCGAAGATTTCCGCCCGACCGGCCTGTGTGCCGCCGGCGTTGTGAACCCACGAGGCGAGAATGAGATCTTCGTGCCCATCGCCGTTGATGTCGCCGACAAACCGACCGATCCCGAATCCGCCGGTACCGGTGAACGTTCGCAGCAAACCGCCGTCAATACCGGAGAAGACGTGCGCACGGTTGGCGCTGAAGTCGGTGACATAAATGTCCGGCGTGCCGTCGGCATTCATGTCGCCGCCGTCTAGAAAGAAATATCCGAAGTCGGCTGCGGGTCCTGGGGGAAGCAACACATGCACCGGCTTGATCGGACCCTTCTTGAGAAAATCTGCGCCAGAATAAACGTAGGCTCGACCAGTGCCGGACACGGCGTTCCGCGCGCCGACGACAAAGTCATTTATGTTGTCGTTCGTCACATCACCGATTAGCGCAGCACCGCTGCCAAATAAGTCCAAGGAGGTTTCGCCGTCTATGGTGCCCATGATCGAAGAATCAAGGCCGGAATAGACGTACGCGCGCCCCGAATTGCTGCCGGCCGCGTCGTGTCGTGTGGCAGTTACCAGGAGATCGGCGCATCCGTCACCGTTGATATCACCGATGCCGGTCACGGCGGTTCCGAACAGATCGCCCGACACCTCGCCCAGGAAGATGTGCAGCACACTCCCGTCGACGCCGGAGTACACAAATGCTCGCCCGGCTCCGACCCCAGTCGCGCCGACGATCACATCCAGCGTGCCATCATTATTAACGTCGCCTGCAGCGCCAACCGACCTGCCCAATTGCCATCCGGAAACTGAACCGGTTATGGGTGGGAACAGTAGGTCCCCTGTCGCGCCCGAATAGACGTACACTCGTCCATGATTGGATCCAAAGCCGATCGCAGACACGATCAGATCGTTCACGCCGTCCTTGTTGATATCACCGGTGTTCTCCGAAACCCAGCCAAAGGTATCGCCGGCGTTTTCGCCAACAAAGGTGTGAATCGCAACGCAGTCTTCGGTGCATTGGGCAGCCACGCGCTGCGCAACACACCCAAGAAGGAGCGCCGCGATGCCACAGCGTAAGAGCATTGAGTTCGTTGAAGCATCCATCATCATTCTCCGATACGAAGGATTTGCGTTCCTCCATCTCCCGGAAGACACGATGTGTTGTCTCTACCCCCAGTTACCAAGCAAGATGAGCAGATCCTTGACGCCGACGGTACAATCGTCGTCGAGATCGGCAAAACAGTCGTCGCAATCAGCGCACGAACCCCAGTTCCCGAGCAGGATCAACAAATCCTTCACGCCGACCGTTCCGTCGCCGTCCAGGTCACCAACAACGGTCGGACCAATCGTGCCGGCGATGACGTAGGCGCGACCTCGCTGGTTGAGATCCCAGGCCGCAGTTATCAGATAGTCCGCCTTGCCGTCGTCGTTTACATCCCCCAAGCCGTTGGCGTCGAAACCGAATGTCGCGCCGGGAATGTCGTGCGTGAACGTTTCGAGAATCGATCCATCGGCGCCGGAGTAGACGAACACCTTGCCCGCCTGGGAACCACCGTTGTTACTGACCCATGCGGCAAGCACGAGATCGTCGTGATCATCACCGTTCACATCGTCGATCATTTCGCCGAGACCGAATCCGCCGTTCCCATCGCCGGTGAGCATCCACAATTGGGTGAAATCGGCGCCGGAATACACATGCGCGCGGTTCGCGTTGAAATCAGCGACGTAGATATCCGGCGTGCCGTCGTTATTGATGTCCCGTCCGCCGTCAGCAAATAGACTGCCGAAGCCGGAAGCTCCGGCCGGGGGAATGAACGTGTGGATCAGATCGCACGTCTTGCCGTTGTATGAATAGAGGTACGCCCGTCCGCCCGAGGTGGGCCCGGCATTGCGAGCGCCGACGATGAACTCATCGCGCCCATCGTTGTTTCGATCGCCGACGAACGCAAGCGCCGAGCCGAACTCATCGCTGGCACCCTCCCCATCAACGGTACACAGCAGTGAAAAATTCGTGCCGTCGTAGAGATAGACCCGACCGGCATTGAACGCAGCTGTGTCATGGAACGTCGCAGCGACGAGCAAATCGGGATGACCGTCGCCAGTGGCATCGCCTCCGCCGGCTACACGGAACCCGAACCGATCTCCATTGACCTGTCCGAAGAAGGTATGCAATATGTCGCCATCCACGCCGGAGTAGACCACCGCTCGTCCGGCACCCGAGAACGGGCCACCGGCGATGACATCCGGCGTGCCGTCTGAGTTGATATCGCCCGTACGGTTTGCATCGCGGCCCAATTGCCCGAAGGCGGAGACGCCGGTTGCCCGCCAGACCTCGCGGCCGTCCGAGCTGGAGTAAACATAGATGCGCCCGGCATCGGATCCCCCGCCATCGTTCGTTGGCGCGGTGATGACAAAGTCGTTGATGCCGTCGTTGGTTACGTCGCCGATATAATTGGATTTCCAACCGAATTGATCGCCGGTCGCCTCGCCGGTCAGGATATGGATCGCTTTGCATCCCTCCTGGCATTGAGCATGTGCGGATCCGCCATCACCCACGGCCAGGAGGAGAGCCAGCATCACACTGGATTTCAGACTACAAGACATCATTGACCTCCTGGATATGTGTCACTCCCCGTCCATCATGGACCGGCCAGAGGCCCAAAGCAGGCACTATTTCCCTGTTCCTGACAAGCCTCGGTGCCGGAGAAGGCGGATGCCCCAGGGCGGCGATTGCGACTGGCGCTGGTTCGGCTATCGAATCAACGCCTATCGGACGACCCGGCAGCTTTTGGGGCAAGCTGGGGGTAGCTGTGGCGGGTGCTTCTGCCCAGAGCGAGCCGGGGTGATCCGGCTCATCTTGAACCGCCGGATTTGGCGCAGTCGTGGAAATGCCTGCATCGGGTTTTCCGGCTGAAATCTCGATTCTGTGTGGTGCTATAGGGCTTCGGGGAAGTATGCTGGTGAACTGGAGGTGGTGCAGCGCGAATCGGCCACCTGACGATCTGAGGATACAAGGAGAACCGATGAAAGGCGCGACCCTACTTGCCGTATGTGTGATTACGTGTCCCTTGTTCGGCCAGGAGCCGGAGGCTCAATCACCGCAGGCCCCCGAGGAAGAGACGTCGGAGGTATCGCCGGTCGATGTCGCTGAGAAGGTGACGAGTTCGACGTTCTCTGCGCTCAAAGCTCGCTTACTCGGGCCGGCCCTCATGTCCGGGCGCATCGGCGACTTTGCCGTGAACCCTGACAACCACAGCGAGTACTTCGTCGCCGTCTGCTCGGGCGGCGTGTGGAAGACCACCAACAACGGCACCACCTACTCGCCAATCTTCGACAGCCAAGGCTCGTATTCGATCGGCTGCGTTGAGATCGACCCGAGCAACCACAACATCATCTGGGTCGGGACCGGCGAGAACAACAGCCAGCGAAGCGTCTCGTTCGGCGACGGTGTGTACAAGTCCGTCGATGGCGGCAAGAACTTCAAGAACATGGGCCTCAAGAAGTCCGAACACATCGGAATGATCGCCATCCACCCGCGGAACTCCGACATTGTCTACGTCGCAGCGCAAGGACCGCTATGGCGAGCCGGGCGCGATCGCGGACTCTACAAGACCACCGACGGCGGCGCGAGCTGGGAACGCATCCTTCATACATCCGAAGACACCGGCGTCAATGAAGTTCATCTCGACCCGCGCAATCCGGATGTGTTGTATGCGTCCACCTATCAGCGACGGCGCCGGGTGTGGACGATGATCGACGGCGGACCGGAGTCCGCAATCCACAAGTCCACCGATGGTGGAAAGACGTGGCGGGAATTGACGCGCGGGCTGCCGGACGGCGATAAAGGCAAGATCGGGCTGGATATCTCACCGGCGAATCCTGATGTGATCTATGCCGTGATCGAAGCGAAGGAAGGCAAAGGCGGATTCTTCCGATCCACCGATCGCGGCGAGAGTTGGTCCAAGCGCAACAGCCGATCGACAACCGCGCCGATGTATTACAACGAGATCGTGTGCGATCCGCATGATGTAGATAAGGTTTACATCCTCGATACGTTCCTGATGGTCACAACCGATGGCGGCGAGAGTTTTACAAGCGCGCAGGGGCGCAACCGCCATGTCGATAACCACGCGCTATGGATTGACCCGGACGATACAGCGCACATGATCGTCGGGTGTGATGGCGGAGTGTACGAGACGTGGGACGGCGCCACAAACTGGCAGTACAAAGCGAATCTGCCATTGACGCAGTTCTATCGCATCAGCGTCGATAATTCCGAACCGTTCTATTACGTCTATGGCGGAACGCAGGACAACAATACGCTAGGCGCGCCGTCGCGCACTACTCGC
>JACZXL010000153.1 GCA_022571635.1 Planctomycetota bacterium | reverse complement strand
CGATTGATGATGATCATGCTGCCGTACATGCCGTTGGTGTGCGTGGTGGCGATCCTCGGCGCGATGTTGCAGGTGCACGGGCGCTTCGGTCCCACGGCCGCCGCTCCGATCGTGTTGAACATTTGCCTGATCGGCGCTGCCGCCGGGGTCGTGCCGGTCTTTGGTGATCTCAGTGAAGCACGGCACATCAGCGCCGTGGCGATCGCGGTCGTTGTTGCTGGACTCCTTCAAATCGGTTGGATGCTTGGGGCGCTGCGCGGCCGGGGATGGTGGGCGCGCGATTTCAAGGCGGCTCGAGCGCCGGCTCGGGAAGTATTGCGCCGAGCGGGACCGATGATCCTCGGCCTCGGCGTGCTGCAACTCAATACGTTCTTTGACGGTCTGATCGCCAGCTATCCCACGATCGTTGGATCGACGATCTTTGGAGTTGAATACCCACTCAAAGAAGGCGCGCTGGCAGCAGTGAGTTACGCCCAGCGCCTGTATCAATTCCCGCTGGGTGTATTTGGCATTGCGGTGGCGACGGCGATATTCCCCGCGTTAGCTCGACAGGCGGCCGACCCCGAGGCGTTTACCGACACACTGCGGCGCGGACTTCGATTGGTTGTCTTTATAGGCTTGCCCGCCAGTGCAGGGTTGATGCTCGTTGGTCAGCCGTTGGCGACGGTGATCCTTCAAGGCGGCGACTTTAGTGCGGATGATTCAGCCCGCGTGGCGTTTGTGCTCATGGGATATGCCACTGCGGTGTGGGCATATTCGATGATTCACGTTCTGACGCGCGCGTTTTATGCGGTGGGCAACGCCAAAACGCCGGTGAAGATTGCCGTGTCGATGGTGGGGTTGAATCTGATATTGAATTGCACATTGATCTGGACGCCGCTGCGCGAAGCTGGGTTGGCGTGGTCGACCGCAATCTGCGCAACGCTTCAGGCAGCCATTTTGCTGTGGTGTATACAGCGCAAAACACCGCACACCGTGAGTGGTGAGGTGATAAGCAGTTGGACGAAGTCGATCATCGCGACGTCATTGATGTTCGTGATCGCATGGATCGTGCTGGCGAATCTGCCGGCTGTGTCAACGTGGGGCGGATCGTTCGCGCAGCTCATCATCGTCGTGTTTGTCGGCATGCTCGTCGTGTGTTCCGCCGCCGGCGCGCTACGCATGCCCGAACTGTGGTGGGCATTGGGCAAGCGGGGGTGATGAGCCGGGACATGACCGGCGGGTCAAGCCCGCCGGCTAAATGGGGTCGGCGAGTTGCCAGTCATCGCCATCGCGTGCAATCGGCCGATAAAGTGTGTCGCGCTCGATGGGGCGGAAGCCTGCTTCGCGGATGGCTCGCTGGAGGTCCCAGACGGTGGCTTCTTGATGGGTTGATGGGCCGTTGACCTTAGTGATGTCGTACCACACGACGGTGCCGTCGATGTCATCAGCGCCGTTTTGGAGCATGAACTGCGCCATCTCAAGCGTGTGCATGATCCAAAACGCTTTGCAGTGCGGCAGGTTGTCCAGCATCAATCGAGCGATGGCGAGCGTGCGAAGATTCTCTAGTCCGGTCGGTCCGGGCAAGTGCTGCAACGCGCTGTCGTCTGGGATGAACGGCAGCGGAATGATCGTCTGAAAGTAACCGAACTCACACGAATCCGGATCGGGCAGGCGCTTGCGGGGGTACATCTCATCCGGGCCGGTCAAGACGACCGCATCGTCCTCCTGCAACGCGATGCCTTGTGACTGAGCCCATGAGCGCAGCGTGCGGTCCTGTTCACAGCGGAGAATCTCCATGTGCTTGATGCGATCGGCGCGCTCTTCAATATGCCCATAGAGGATCGTCGCATTTGTATTCAAGCCGAGTTCGTGCGCTGCGCGATGAACATCAAGCCAAGTCCCAGCGCGGATTTTTCCCTTGAACGCTTCATCATGAACACGATCGTCAAAGACCTCAGCTCCCCCACCAGGCAATGACCCCAGCCCCGCTTCCTTCAAGTCCCGAAGCACCGACTTGATGCCTTCGTATTTCAACGAACCGCGCTTGGAGATGCGCGCCAGGTGCACGATTTCCACCGCCGTGAACGCTTTGATATGCAGTTGAGGCGCAACCTCACGAATCGCCCGCATCATCTCGGCGTAATACTCAAAGGGCAGCCAGGGGTGCAGCCCGCCGACGATGTGGATTTCGGTCGCGCCGGTTCGGGCGGCCTGCGCGGCTTCATCGCGAATCTTCTCGATCGAGTATTCATACGCGCCCGGCTGATCCTTCTTGCGGTAGAAGCTGCAAAAGGTGCAACTGAGCGCGCAAACGTTGGAGTAATTGAGGTGGCGGTTGATGTTGTAGTAGGCCGCATCGCCGTGCATTCGCCGCCGCACGAAGTGGGCCAGGGAGCCGACCCGCCAGATATCCGGCGTCTCGTACAGGAGCAGGCCATCGTCCACGGAGATCCGCTGCCCGGCGTGGACCTTCTGGACGATCGGGTCGAGGCGGGAGTCGCGGCCGGGGCGGGCGGCGGATCGGGCGGGGGCAGGGCTCTGGATTGCCAGGGTGGTGGCGGACATGGGCAGTAGGATGAGCATCGTAGCCCCTGGAGGCCGATCCGGAGGCCGAACCGGCACAAAACGAGCCCGGCCAGTCACTTGAGTCAGATGAGAGAGACTGCCGAATCCGACCCTTTAGACCGGAACTTATGGATCATCAAGGATATTCGGACTACGCGCTGGAGCGAATCCGTTGCGTTGACGATATCGACGTTGTCTCTTGAGGCGCTGGGGGGCGGTCACGAGCGCGAGTGCCCTGGAATGCAGCAACACAACCACCACGATCAGGCCGCGGGTCGGGACCCGGACCCTGCCCAGCCTGGCATTGGGCCGTCGGGGCTATTGTCCGGCGCGAACGGACAACCGCTCGACGAGCTTTCTCGGGCCGCGGGCGACGAGGTCTTCGACATCCTCTCGGGCGTTCAGCTGCAGATCGAACGGCTCCGCGGCCTGCACCGTGGTCATGACGAAAAGCTCGCGGCTCTGACCGCGCGGTCCCGAGAGATCGAGACGGCCGGTCAGGAGGTCGCCCAGCAGCAGGCTGCCGTGCAGCAACAACAGGACACGCTGGCCAAGCGTGAACATCAGCTCGCGACGGCCCGCCGGCAGAATGCGGCAACTGAGGCTGAGTTGGAGCGCCAGCAAGCGCAGTTTGTTGAGCAACAGGCCGTTGGCGAGACCGATCGCGCGGAGCTGGAACGCGGGACGCGGGACCTGGAGCAGCGAGAGGCCGCGCTGAGCCAGCAGCAAGCTGAACTCTTCCCGGAACGTTTTGATGAGCTTTCGGATCGTTGTCAATCACTGCAAGATCAGGTCAGTGCTGGCGAGTCCAAAATCACCGAGCTCGGCCGGGAGCTCGATCGCCGCGCTCAGCAGGTCGATGCCAAGGACCAGCAGTGCCGTGAGGCCGAGGAGCAGAGCCAATCGCTTCAGCAGCAAGTGGCTGAGCTTCAAAGCACTGTCGCGGAAACGAACGAGCGTGCTGAGAGCCTGAATCGGGAGGCGGAGTCGAAGGCTGCAGCTCTCACCGAGCAGATGGAGGAGCTGGAGGCGACGGCGCAAGAGCGAAGCGCATCGTTGGACGAGTACCGCGACAAGTTCCAGACCGCCCAGGAGCGGATCCGCGACCTTGCCGGCACGCTCGAGGAACAGCAACCCCGACTCGAAGAGGGCGCCGAGGCCGTTGCGACGGTGCAGCAGCAGCGGCAGCAAATCGGGGAGCTGACCAACCAACTGGCCCAGTACAAAGTCGCCAGCGACCCCGACCAGTTGCGGCAGAAGGACGAGCGAATTGAAGAGCTTGTCGAAGCGCTTCGCCAGGCCCGAGGCCAAAGCGCCGGCGAACAATCGCACGCAGAAGCCGAAGCGCGGATCCACGAGCTGACGACTGAGAATGATCAGCTCAGGATCGAAGCTGAGCGTGCGGCCATCGAAACGCAGGAGGCGTTACGCCAATTGGAGCAGCACGATCACGCGGGGTCGGTCGACGACGGTGAAGATATCGTCGCGCTGCATCAACGCATCGAACAGCTCGAGCGGACGCTCGCCGAGGCGCGTGCCGTCGACCCGCATCCGTCCCGAGGCGGGTTCGATCATCCAGCGGACGGTGCTGGGAACGAAGCGCAGCGTCTTGGGGTCGAGGCTCAGCACCTCCAGCGACGCCGGGTCAGGCTGGCGCGACTCCGCCGTGCCCTGCGGGCTCGGACGCGACCGGATCCCATCACCGGACCGGAGACGGAGGTTGATTCCTACGACCTGCAGGACCAAGAGCGTCACGCTCAGCAGCTTACGGAACTGCGCGAAATGTTGGCGGCGTCCGAACGGGAGATGATTCGCAGGTGGGCTCGGCCATGGGCGGTAGTAACGCTCGGCTGGGTTGCGGTATTGGCGGTCATCGTCGCCGGGGCAAGCTGGTTCTTGGCCGATCATTTCGCTCCGGCCACGGTGTCATCGTCGGTCACCTTCGAAGCGAAGAATCGATCGGGCGCGCCACTGTCGATCGAGGAAGCGGAATCATGGCGCAGCTGGCACACCGACCTGCTCGTGGACACCGGGTTTACAAACACGTTAGCCAAGCGGCTCGCTGATCGTCGACTCGATCGCTACGGCGACCCCAACGCTCTTCGCCAACGGTTCCTGGCCGATCTGACGATCGACGCCCTGCCGGAAGGGATCATGACGGTTTCGTTGGCGGGCACGGATCCGCAAGAGATCACGGCGTTGCTCGATGCCCTTGCCACGACGCTCGTCACGGAATCGTCGCGCCGAATGAGCAAACGAGGTGACGGCCCGCACGCGGTGGTCAAGGGCGGAACCAAGGAAGGCGACCGCCTGCGATACGCCACGCTCAATCCGATCCCCATCCACGACGAGCGGCTGCAATACGCCGGCTACGTCTTCGGCGCTGCGTTCCCGGCCTGCCTGTTGCTGATCTGGGTGATCTACCGTCGCCTCGCTCGGGCCAAGAGCGTCTTCGACGATCCGGACGCGATGTTCATCGTTCCTGCCGTCTAGGGCAAAATAGACGCAGGTCCAGGGCTGGGGCTGGGGGTGCCGGCGCGGTCATGTTCACGGCGGCGTGCGACGACGCTTGGCGCCTGATAATCGCCGTCCAGTCAGGCACGATCGCAGCGACCTTATCGGAACGTCCGAGAGCCGAGGAAGGCTGGGGAGACCCTGTCGTTCGCAGGAGTTATCAACGCGGCGGTTGAGTGGTTGGTGCCAAAGCACGAGGTCGATCAGGCCGATTGGCGTCACTCGTGTAGGAAGTTTGTTCAGTCTCGGAGGCAACGCGGGGCGAACGATGCCAATGCTTCAACTGACCAGCGCGATGCCCGAAATGATGCCGTCTCCGTCGGGGCCGTCCTCCCGAATCTGGAGCGGTTCCGACGCACCACTCGGTACGCCCGAGCCGGACACCCTTCCCGGGCGCGTCTTCACCGCTGCCGACACGTTGAGCCGGCGGATGAAGGATCTCGCTCGCGAGTTTGATTGTCTGGGCTATTTCGACGACGACGACAGCCCCCGCGCCGCCTAGCTCGGGCTCGAATTCGCCCTTGAAGTCGCCGCCGCCTTCGCCGCAGACTGCATCAAATCCCGGACCCGGTCCGCACGGTAATCCGCATCCGTCACGATCGTTGACGCGCTCGACTGACGAACAGTCTGCGAAACGCGCTGCGGCCGCTGTCTGGGCAGGCCCGTGAACGGAACAGTTGACGTGCCGAGCTTTGTCCGTCGCACCCCGGTTTGCCTGGCCCGTCGCGGATCCAATCTCAAGTTGATCCTTCCATCATAAGGATCATCGCCGACGCGACCCTCGCCTCGCCCAATTGACGTATCGACCTGACCGAAGCGCTCCAGGTCGGGATAGCCAATGTGGAATACGGTGCCGGCGGGGATGAGCGGCAGGGTTCCGTTCTTACCGTGCGTATACATCGACTGAGGAAAGATCGCGTATATCCCGCCCTCGATCCGCATGAGCAGATCGTCTCGATCGGGAACGCGATACACCTGGTCGAACGCGGACGGCTCACGAAGTCCCCGCTCAATCTGCCGCAGACTTATGGACAGCGGCGACGTGTCCTCCACCGTCTGGTCGAGCGGCTTGAGATCACCGGTCTGGCCCAGAACGGGCGTCGACAGGCAAAGGACGAGAATGGCGATTCCAAGGCGGGGCATGTCTTTTCCTCATCGGCGCGAGGCAATCCGACGCCACAGTATACCTGATGTCGCCTCGACGATCCGCGCCGAAAAAGTGTTACCGGCTCGATTGTGCGAGAATCGTAGTTGTCGCGGCCGGCAGACGGACCTCGCCGGAGTCGGTCCTGACCCAAAGCCCGTCCAGCGGATCGATCCGTAGCACCGTGCCGTGGATGGTTTCCCGGCCGTTTCGCAATGTCGCCTCGGCGCCGCTCAGTGCATCACGCTCGGTGAAGGCCTCCACGAGCACGTCGTCGGGTTGTCGAAGCGCCGTACTCAGTGATTCAAGGACGGCAACGATGGCGTCAAGCCGATCGACGGGCGCGCCGAGTTGGGCCAGGCTGACGGCAACTTCCGCCAACTCCTTGGGCCAAGTCGTTTGAGAAACATTCAGGCCGATCCCGGCTACGGCCAGCGCCCCGGACTGCTCGATGAGAATGCCGGCGAGCTTTCGGCGTTCGACGACAATGTCGTTGGGCCACTTGATGCCGACCGGACGATCGAGCAATCGCTCCGCGGCGCCGGCGACGCCAACGGCGAAAGCCAATGCAAGTCGCGCAGGCGGGCCGCAGGGGAGCACGACACTCAAGGCCACCCCGTCCTCCCGCGTATCGGCCCAACGTCGGCCGAGTCGTCCTCTTCCTGCCGTCTGTCGCCAGGCCACGACCACGTCGCCCGGCTGCGCCCCCAATCGTCGCGCCGCATCTTGCGTCGAAGCGGTTTCTCGGATAACGATGGCCCGTCGAAGCACCTCGCCGTCGGACGCCACCACCGCGTCGAGCCGTTCCTTCCATTGATCCAGGGGTGCCGTATACATCGTCTACGCTAAGTCTAACGCAACATCAAGGCTCGGTGCGGAATGCGTCAGCGCGCCGACCGATATCCGATCCACGCCGGTTTCCGCAACGGCCCGAACCGTGTCGAGTGTAATTGAGCCGGATGCTTCAAGCAGTATCTCCGGCGCGAGCTTGTCTCGACAAATAACCGCGTCGCGCATCTGATCAAGCGACATGTTGTCTAGCAACACCATATCAATCAAGCCGGGCTCAATCTCCAACACCAGGCGCAGTTGCTCCAGCGTATCGATCTCGACTTCCACAAATCGTAGGTCGTAGCGATCGCGGGCCGCCTTGGCCGCGGCGGCGACCGTCGGTGCGAACTCGCCGGGGCCGAGGTGTTGAAGATGGTTGTCCTTGAACAACACGGCGTCGTGCAAGCCGAGCCGGTGCAGCGTGCCGCCACCGCAGCGAACCGCGTACTTTTCCAGAAAGCGCATTCCGGGGGTGGTCTTGCGGGTGTCGCAAATCACCGCCGTCGTCCCGGCGATCGCCTCAACATAGCGGCGGGTGAGTGTGGCGATGCCGCTGAGCCGACCGATGAGATTCAACATGGTGCGCTCGACCGCGAGGATCGGCCGCAAGTCGCCCAGAAGCCGCCACAGGACTTGACCGGCAGCGCAGGCTTCGCCATCGCTGGCAACAGACTCGAACCGCACATCACACTCGAATACTTCAAGCAGTCGAGGGATGACCGCCAGACCGGCAACGGTCCCGGCTTGCCGCGCCACCCCCGCCGCTCGCACATCCCATTCGTCATGGATGATGCTTTGTGTGGTGACATCCCCGCTGTCGGCAAGGTCCTCCGCCCGAGCTGCGCTCAAAAGTCGATCCAGCGACCCATCCGCGGTGAGCGCTGAGAACAACTCCGGAAGCGACAGGGCGTTCAGATCCTGCATGGCCAACAGTCTACGGTGGTTTGCAGGGCGGGGAAGTCAGCGGCTATCCTGGGCGTAACGTGCCCACCAGCCCGGCCAAGCAAACCCTGCATCCCATCGAAGCGTCGCATCTCCATGCGCGGCGTGAGCGTGTGTTTCTCGTCTTGGCGGGGCTGTTCCTTGGATCGATGACGATGCTGAATATCCTTGGCACCTCGCGCTTCATCGACATGTCCTTTACCGTGGGCGACCTGAAGATTCCATTTGCACTGGCGGTCGGAGTCCTTCCTTATCCAATTACCTTTCTGTGCACTGATTTCATCAGCGAGTTGTATGGAAGGCAGCGCGCCAACTTTCTCGTCTGGGTCGGCTTCTTCCTCAATGTCTGGGTATTATTCATCCTATGGATTGCGGGCGTGTTGCCGCCGATGCCCGAGATGGATCCGCAGTCAGGCCTTCCCGCGACCAGCGACTACGCATTTGCGTTTTATCGTGTTCGGCAGCTCACGATGGGAGCTGTTGTCGCTTCGATGGCTGCCTACCTCGCTGCACAATTCTGTGATGTATACCTCTTTCACTTTTGGAAGCGCCTCACCAAGGGCAAGCACCTGTGGCTGCGAAACAACGGCTCGACACTCGTCAGTCAGTTCATCGACATGTTCTTCGTCATCACAATCACGCATTTCTACGCCAAGGGATTGCCGATTGATCAAACCAAACCCATCTGGCCGCAACTTTGGGTCTACATCGGATCGGGCTATGTTTTCAAGATGATCGTTGCCCTACTCGATACGATTCCGTTTTATATTGGCGTGAAGTTCCTGAGTCGATATCTCCAGATTGATCCGACGATCGAGCATCACGCCGACCGCGAGGCGCTTGCCCACGATCGACGGAACGACAACTGACGCCGTGATTCAAAAGCCCACGGCGTGCACGCCGTGGGCTTGAAGGAAGGAGCGACCGTGAGCGGGTATCACGACAATATTTTCACGAAGATCATCGATGGCGAAATCCCCTGCCACAAGGTCTACGAGGACGAGCATATCCTGGCGTTTCTGGATATCGGGCCGCTCAGCAAAGGGCATACGCTGGTCATCCCCAAGGAACGCAAGGCGGCGCTGCACGAGCTGAGCGACGAATCGGCGGCTGCGATCGGGCGCGTGCTGCCCCGGCTGTGTCGCGCGGTGAT
>JACZXL010000152.1 GCA_022571635.1 Planctomycetota bacterium | reverse complement strand
AGCTGTCCGCGTGCGATGAGGCACCTGTCGATTTCTTCGGTTTCCATGTCGCGGTTGGCACTGATCGCGCCTATATCACCGCGCATACTAATGATGACGCTTGTCCGGGAAATGATTTCTGTTTTTCAGGGAATGTCTACATCTTCGACCGAGATGAGGGTGGTCCGGGTATGTGGGGGCAGATCGATTCCTTCGTCGGCTCGGAGGTCGGACAGTCCGATCATTTTGGGCACAATCTCGCCGTTGATGGCGACCGCGGAATAATTGCCGCCACCTTTGACGAGGGCCAGGAGACGAACTCTGGCGCCGTGTATGTCTTCGAGTGCCTCGATACTCCGTGCCCATCAGACCTGAACACTGATGGGGCGGTCGGAGTAGCTGATTTGCTCATGCTCCTCGCAAGATGGGGCGACTGTCCGGCCATACCGGACCCATGCCCGGCAGATTTTGATTGTAGCGGTGCAGTAGGAGTCCCCGACCTACTGACGCTACTTGCCGCATGGGGCAACTGTCCCTGCGACCTTGGTCCTCCGCCGCTGTCGCTCGAAGAGGAATTGGCCGACGCGTGTCTGACCATGGACGATTGGGACGACTTCGTGGACGTGATGACCGACCCCGAGAGCAGCCAGGAGGACAAGGATCGCTACAACTGCTGGATGATTCACTTGCTGGATCACTGCAATAACTGCACGTGCACGCACAAGTCGGAGTGCCCCAACCCCAATCCGTTCAATTGACCCATCCCGGAAGCGCCCGGTGCGCATGAATTGAGCCCTTTTCCCTCAGCCCTCGGCGACAGCCCCGAAAGCGTCGCCGGGGGCTTTTTTCGTGGACGGGCGGTTGATCGCAGCGCGCGGCGGAACGCAAGACAACAGTTGGGCGAAGCGAACCCAAACGGCTCGGGCTGGTGGTTGCGCCTTGACAATGCGCTAGCCGGCTGCGCAAGTCGGCGGGAACTCGCTACGCTGTTGCCGACGATCGTGATACCAACTTGGGGTGCCAACGCTATGAAATTGAGCATATTGACGACGTTGCATTTCGTGATCGGTTTGGTTGGCGTGCTCGGATTTGCCGGGGCGGTCCCGGCCCAAACGGCGGGAGGCGACTCGGGCGGGACCCGCGGGGGCCCAGACCTGAGTTTCACGGTCTATGCCGGAGCGGAGAGCAGCTTGGAAGCCGACGTTCAGGGAGGGGGCGACCTCGACGTGTTCAGGATGCGGTTCGGCGTGACGGGAAAGGCCGGACTGACCCGTGACCTGGACCTGGCCGTAAGCGTCGGCTACGGGCTCGACCTGTACGACTTCTCTGGCACGACTCGGCTGGGGGGCATCGATCCGTGGGAGAATATTCACACGCTGAGCATCGCGGCGCTGCTGAGCCTGGATATGAGCGACGACTGGACGGTGTTCGGCGGTCCCGTCGTTCAATTCGCGCGGGAGGACAACGTCGGCCTGGATGACTCGTTTATTGGCGGCGCTGTGGTTGGCGCAACGTATAAGGTGAGCTCTGCCCTGACGGTGGGCGGCGGGATTGGCGTGGTGACCCAGATTGAGGACGATGCGCGGCTCTTCCCGGTGATTGTGCTGGACTGGGAGATCTCCGACACGCTGCGGCTGACCAGCCAAACCACCGGCGCCGCGGGCCGAAGCGGACTCGAGCTCGTCTACGACCTCGGCAACGACTGGGAGACGGCGATCGGCGGGAGCTACGACTTCCGACGGTTCCGGCTGGACGACGAGGGCATCGCACCCGAAGGGGTCGGCGAGGAGACGCGACTTCCGATCCGCGCTCGCCTTTCATACCGAGCCGGCGATCACTTCGTCATTGACCTCTATGCCGGCATCGCAATGTCGTCGGAGCTGGTGCTTGAAGACGCGGACGGCGTGTTGCTTGGCCGGGAGGACGTCGATCCGGCCGGGCTGTTCGGCTTGACGTTCACAATTAGTTTTTGATTCGGGGCGACAATCCGTCACGGCTGACTGCGGCCACCCGGCCCAAGCGGCGTCTGCCCACCGCGCGGCGGGACCGGATCCAGCGGAACGTCCGCCCACGATGAGATATCAACCGCGACCCGCCCCGGATCCAACTGCCAGGGAACGGTGGTGTTGGGACCAGCCTCGACGGCATCGCTGTCGCCATGCGTTCGCACGAACCCGAGTTCGACGCGGCCTAACGTGCGCCCCGCCATCCAGCGCTCCGGCATGACAAGCCGGCAGTACCAGCGGTCGGCATACGAACGTCGATGGATTTGCAGCGTCCCGTCGTTGCTCCCGACAAAGAGCCGCCGCCAGCCCAACTCCGGCACCGTGAGGACGACCGTCGGTCCTCCGTCGGGATTCTCCGGGCCGATCAGGAGCGTGACCGCCTCGATGCCGCGGGTGTCGTGAAAATCCGCACACGCGGCCAGGTCCGCTTCCGAGGCCGGGGGCGTCGGCCGACGACATTCCAAAAAGATCTCCCATCGACGGTTGAGTCGGCGCAGTTGAACGAGCGTTGAGCGATCCGGCGGCACCGCGAGCTGCTTATGGGCCTGGGCCTCGGCCAGGGTCAATGGGGCTCGAAGCGGCGCAAAGAGTACGCCGGGCGGTCTTGCCATCAACGCGCCCCGTCGCGATGTGATTTCGATCGCACGACCGTTGATTTCAACGAGCAAAGTTTCGTGAATCGACTCGGGCGTGTTCAGCGGCGTGCGGACGGCTGGCTTGGGCGGCGGCGAGATCGGACGATCGACGTGGACACGTGTGAGCACCGCGGGCTCCAGCCGAGTCGCCACCGTCAAGTGATCGGCGCCTCTCCAGGTAAACCGTGCCACGACCGGGTCGAACGTGGGATTGGCGATCGCGACGGTCACCCGATCACGATCAGCGCCTTGGGGCCAGACGAGTCGCAGGTCCGTGGCGTCGGCCCACGCCAGTGCCGATTGCATCACCCGCCGGTCACTGCTCCTGAAGTCCAGCAGCAACCCGAGCAGGCTGTTCAGCTCCGTGGGGTCGGCGACCCAGACGGCGAACGATTGGTCGTGGTCGCGGCAGGTTTGGGTGAGCAGATCACGACACGCGTCCGCGACACCCGGGCTGAGCGTTCCCAGGCGGCTCAGCCCAAGTTGCCACAGATCAGCGTAGTGCTGGGCCACCATTGATCCGATTTCACCATACGCCAGCGGCGAAGGCGCAGACATCTCCAAGCGGTGTGCCAGCATCACCCATCGCCAATATTCAAACGGCGAGTGTGGGTCGGGCCGATCGGCCGCCTCGGCCAGCGCCAGAGCGCCGCGATGGGCTGAAGTCGCGCCCATGAGCCCAGTGGGCACCGGCGGATCATGCCATTGCGGCCGAAGCGTCTGCCCGCGCAGGCGCACCACCCCTTGACCATCCGATGGCATGTGGGCGAGCAAATAGGGAGCGCCGCCTTCACCGACGGACGTGTCGTCGGTCGGCTGGATCCGCCGCACGCCGAGCCGTCGCGGATCCTCGGTCCAGTGCCGGCGCATGGGGACTGGAATCGGATGGACCCACACGACCTCGCCCTCGACGCGTCGCCGGTCGGCGAGTGTGAGCGTCAACCGCTCAGGCCAGCCGTCCCCGGGGCGCTGGGCGGTCAGCGGAACCATGAGCACACCGCCTCGGATGGCGATCGGCTCGATGACCGCGGATCGAATTCCACGAACGGGATCGGCGGAAACGGCGGCGGTCGCCAAGAACAGGTACGCTACCGTTGTCAACCCAAGGTCTCTGCGACCCCATGTTCCCGGATGTTGGTGTAGTGCGCGGCCGTTCATCCCTGGTTCATCGTGCGCCGGTGGTTGATAAGGCAGCACGCATCGTCAATCGCCCGATCCAGATCGTCATTGACGATGTGGGCGTCGTACACGTTGCTTCCCTGGGCGAACGCAATTTCCCGTTTGGCCTCGTCGAACCGCCGCTGGATGCTGGTTTCGTTCTCACGCCGGCGCTCGCGCAGACGTCGCAGGAGCTCGGCGTCGCTCGGCGGCAGGATGAATAACGTCAATGCGTCGGGCATCGCCTGTTTGACCTGTCGAGCGCCCTGCACGTCGATATCGAGGATCACGAGCTTGCCCGCCGCGACTTGGCGCTCAACGGGCTCGCGCGGCGTGCCGTAGCGGTATTCGCCGTAGACCTGCGCCTGTTCCAGGAAGGCCCCTTCGTCGGCCAGCTGTTGAAACTCCAGGTCGGAGCGGAAGCAATAATCCCGGCCGTCCACCTCGCCTTCAGCCCGGGGGCGGGTGGTGGCGGAGACGCTGAACACGCCGCCGAGGCGACGCTCTAAGGCGCGGGTGATCGTGGTCTTACCCACCCCCGAGGGCCCGGAGATGACCAGCAGCAATCCGCGGTTTGGGTCCGTCGCCGACGCCATGAGGCCTAGTGTACGAAATTCGTCCGCGCCGATACCGGCTGGGCGATGGAGCTATCGCTGGGCCAGACAGCGGGACAGGACGGCCATTCGGACCGCCACGCCGTTGGCCACCTGGTCGAGGATGACGCTTCGCTCGGGATCGTCAGCGACCTCGGCATCAATCTCCAGGCCGCGATTGACGGGACCGGGGTGGAGGATCGGCGCATTAGGCTGGAGCCGGCTCGCCCGCGCTAGCGTCAGGCCGTACCGGGCGCGATAGTCGTCGGCAATCGCGCCCGGAGAGTGCCGCTCGAACTGCACCCGTAGCATCATGATCGCATCGACCTGGGGCAGGATTTCGTCGAGATCGTGGCCGACCGTGACCCGTCCGGGACCGGCCGCGATCTGTTCAAACGATTTGGGAACAAGGGTGGACGGCCCGACGAGCAGGACATCGGTCCCCAGCGTCGTCAAGCCGTGAATAGCGGAGCGAGCAACGCGGCTGGCAGCGATGTCACCGACGATGGCGATACGATGATCGGTGAAGTCCCCCCACCGCTGCTGCAACGTCAGGAGATCGATCAGACCCTGGGTGGGGTGTTCGTGCCGTCCATCGCCGGCGTTGATGACCGAGCATTCGACGGCATCGGCGATCATGGCGGGGACGCCGGCTTCGCGGCTGCGGATCACCAGCGCATCCACGCCCATCGCCTCGATGGTGCGGGCGGTATCCAACAAGGTCTCACCCTTGCTCACGCTCGAGGCGCGCCCGGTCAGGTCGAGCGTGTCCGCTCCCAGTCGAATAGCGGCGAGGCTGAAGCTGCAACGAGTTCGCGTCGAGTCCTCGAAGAACAGATTGGCGATCACCCGCCCCGCCAATCGGTCCAGGGGGCTGATGCGGCCCGAGGCAGCCTCCCGGAGGCTTGTCGCCACCTCCAGCAGCGTCAGAATCTCCCCCTGTGGCAGGCCCTCCAGGGCGAGGAGATGGTGGCGATCAGTAGCAGCAACCGGCATAACAGCCCATCGTAGCCGCCAGCCGGCCCCCGACCAGGCAGGGGACGACCCGGACATGCTCTTCCGCTCGATAGCCGGTTCAAACTGACCATTATTCTTGAGCGATCAAGTAATATCAAGCGTAAAGTACATAAATACGTACATAAAATTGTACGATATTATGCCGTGATTTGGCTATATTTTAGTGGACAAATCGCCGAGTTTTATGTACACTTGACCATGCCATGTGTACAGAACTGAAGCTACTTCAGCTTGGCGGTTGTACGGCAGAACCCACCACAAAGGACGGAGCATGACCACAGGTACCCTTGACATCACGGAGGCCCGACGCCAGTTCAACAAGCTGGGGGAACGTCTGCGCGACGAGCAGGTGATCTACATCACTCGTCACAACAAGCACGCATTCGCAATCGTCGACATCGACTTTCTTTCGTCTATCTTGGAAACGATCGAGATTCTTTCCGATCCCGAATCACACCGCATGTTCATGGAAAGTCTTGAAGACATCAAGATGGGCAGACTCCACGATCACGAGGATGTCAAACGAGAACTGCTGTGACCGAAGAACGAAAGACGCGAGTTGTCATCCAATGGACCACAACTGCGAAAGAATGCCTCAGATCGCTTCCGCTTGACGCTAGGAAGGGTTTGCTGAAAAAGGCGGACAAGTTGTATGAATGCATGGATCCCCGTACAGCCAACAAACCGCTGAGGGGTCCACTCAGCGGCTTCTATCGAATCACGTTTTCTCGGTACCGAGCGATCTATCGCGTGGAAGAGGAGGAGTTGGCTAGTGGCGACGTGCTCGTGCAGATTCGCGTCCTATTCGTTGTCGCTGGAATCAGAAAAGAGCGCAGCCGTGAGGACATATACAAAGTCGCTGAACGAATCGTCGAACTCGGTCTGATCCAGATCGACGACCAGGCAGAGGAGTCTGACAACAACTAATACGCATTGCAATTGATCCGTGGGCGGGTGCCATGCTTTGACCCTTTTAGGGCAAAGCATGCTTCACCCCGACAGGTCGGGGATGAAGCACGGCGCCCGGTCAACGCCTGAGAATTACGTAGGATTCGTATAAGTCCTCTCCCACCTCTTCTTCGCAGCCCTTCGGGCGATCTCACCCCTTCGTTCCGCCGTTAGCTTCTTTGCCCTGGCTGGTCCGCCCTTCTTCCCGCCGGGCCGGGCAGGGCAACGTGTGGCGGATCACCGGGGTAACCGGCCGATTGTTGTCAGGCTGGGGTCGGCGACCATGTCCAGCTCAAGGGTCGCTTCGGCCTCGGCCCCGGACCTTTCGTCGCGAACGCTGATCTTGAATTGGTATCGCCCAACGGAAAGCTTGTCGGGCAGCGTGATCACCTGCACGACAAAGAAGTCGTGCCGACGATTCTTGGTCACGTCAACCACCGGTCGCCACGGCTGACGCCAGACCGGAATCCCATCGCGGTCGCTGAAGATCACCAGTTGCTGGGAGAGTTCGGTTACCCATTCGCTGTTCGCGTTGAGCTCGCTTTTGAACTCCTCGATCTCGACATAGACGACGGCCTGCTGGCGACTGTGGGCAAGGAAGACATAGCGCCCGGCCTCATTCTTCTTGAACTCGTCGTAGGCCCCGAAGCCGGACACGCGCGAGCTGAGCGCGGCGTGGCTCAGGCGAAGCTGCGGCTCCTTGGCCAGCTCTTTTTCAAGCTCTGCCAGGGCGATCACCAGGACTTCGGGGTCCCCAGCCTTCAGCAACCGCTCACCGACGTCCGTGTAAAACGCCTGCATGGCCGACAACACCTCACGTTCCCGATCAGTCAAGCCGGGGATCGCGTCGACTTGCAACTGCCGATCGGGGCTGATGATGGCTTGGGCGACGATCACCAGCAGTTGGCGAAGCGGGACATCGCTGTACGTGGCATGGTGGTACGCCTCGCGCGAGAGCTCCACGAGCAGTTGGCGCAAACGATCGTCCGGCAACGGCTCGATCGCGGTCGTTTGGTTGGTTTGCGGCTGGGAAACCGGAGGCGGCGTCGAGATATCCGCGGCCGTGGCCAGTGATCCTTGTGCAGGCTCGGGCGCCGCGGTAGATGCTTCGGGCGCCGTGCGTGGACGAGTAAGCCACTGCACGTCTCTTCCCTGGGTGGACTGGGTCGCGTCAGCGGTATCTTCGTCCGCCCGCCGTTGGGAAAGACTCATGATCTGCTGCACGTCGCGCTGGGCTTGGGCGACAAATTCGTTGACTTGCGGGTCGGTTTCCGATGGCCCCGATTCCATCGGGGTCGCGGCGACGATCGGCGTTCGTTGCGGCTGACCCGCAACGCCGCCTTGGGCCGGGGGCGCTTCACACCCGATCAAAAGGGGCAACGTGGCGAAAATCAACGAAACCGCGACATATTGAACGACCGTGCTCACCGCCGATGCCTCCTGCATTGGGCGACCATCCTGGTCCGGTGCGGGTGATGAATGCTGCGTCAAAGGCAACCAATGGTATCGGTCACAAGCACGGTCAGCCGTTCAAGGTTCCGGTTCGTACGGCCGAACCCCCGCTTGCTGAGCCGGTCGCTGTTGACGGCGAGCTGCAAGAGTTGCGCCAACCGCCGGGGACTGGTGCGACGAGCGGTGTCGACGATTCGGTCGCCCGTCGGCCCCCACAATCGAAGCTGTTGGGCGACGGTCCGCGGCGCCATGCCCTGGCGCAATAGTTGCGCAGCGGCGTGAAGTCGGCGAAGGAGATCGCTAATCGCCCACATCACCAACTCCTCGGGCAATCGCGAGACCTCAAACAGATCACGGAGCTTGCCAAGCGATTCGGACGGTCGGCCGGTCATGATCGCACTCTGCAACACCCAGGCGTGTTCCTCTCGGCTGCGCCCCACCAGGGCCGAGACGTCATCGCGCGTGACGGCGTCGTCCGAGCCGATGAAGGCCGCAAGCTTCGCCAGCTCGTTGTCCAGGCGAACCAACCCGGGCCCCAATCGCTCGACCAGCAGCAGCGCGGCCGATCGCTCGATGGAACGACTGTGGCGCTGCGGGCAGTATTTGATGCACCACGTCACCGCCTGGACGTCGCTGAGCGGGTCGAGCTTGACCACGACCCCCACTTTTGCCACAAGCTTATCGAGCTTGCCCGGGTACCAAGCCTTAGCCCGCAGGAGCAATGTCGCCTCCTCGACCGGCGACTTGACGTACCCCTCCATCGCCCGGCGGTGCCCCTCGCGGGCCAGGAATTTGTCCGCGTCGTCAACGATCACCAGTTTCTGGCGCTGAATCAAGCCGTAACTGCGGAGTTCGTCAAGAACCTGGGCCAGGCTGACTGAGCCGCCGTCGAAGCTGAACTGCTCGATGTCGCCAAAGGCATCCTGGAGTCTGGTCACAAGCCGCTGGGTCGCCTCCTGGATCAGGAAAGGCTCCTTGCCGTGCAGGATGACGATCCTCATGGAGGCGTCGAAATCGAGCGGTTTGGACGATGTGCTGGGCATGTGGGCCGCCATCATACCGCCCCAATCCAGCCGGCGAATCAGGCAAGCCTATGCACATGGTGCTGAGTGACGGTTGGGTTCACGGGGAACGACGGCGGCCCTGGTGACGGGTCGTCTTCGCCCATACGATCAGTTGCGAAGTGAAGGTGCCGCGTGCTCGTCCTGCATATTCTCCAAGGTCCGGATCGAGGGAAGAAATTCGAGTTGCCGGTCGACGAGCCGCAGCTCATCGGTCGCTCGTCGGAGTCGCTTGCGCTCACGGACGGCACCGTCAGCCGCCGTCACGCGGAACTGACGCCGGACGACGGGCGGTGGTATCTGCGCGACCTGGACTCGTCGAACGGAACGTTCATCAACGGAGAACGGATCG
>JACZXL010000151.1 GCA_022571635.1 Planctomycetota bacterium | reverse complement strand
AGTTCTACAAGCGAGTTGATGCTGGTAAACAGCGCGTCCGGCGAAGAATGTCGGATTGCGATCCTGCAGGACGGACACCTTGAGGAGTTGTATTCGGAGCGCGTTGCCAGCGCGACGAATGTCGGCAACATCTACAAGGGTCGTGTCACGAATGTCGAGGCGGCCATTCAGGCCGCGTTCGTCGACTACGGGCAGGCACGGACCGGCTTCCTTCACATTTCCGACCTTCACCCGAGGTACTTCCCCGGCTCCAAGCGCACGGAGCGCGTGGGCAGGAAGATTCCCCGCCGTGATCGCCCGCTCATTCAAGACGCACTGAAGCGAGGCGACGAGGTGCTCGTGCAGGTGCTCAAGGAAGGCATCGGCACCAAGGGGCCGACGCTCACCAGCTACCTGTCGATCCCCGGCCGGCTCGTCGTGATGATGCCGGAGATGGATCGCGTCGGCGTGTCGCGCAAGGTCGAGGATCCCGAGAAGCGCCGCGAGATGCGCGAGATTCTCGATTCCGTCAAGTTACCCGAAGGGTTTGGGTTCATTCTGCGCACGGCCGGGTTCGAAAAGGGCAAGACTGAACTGACGCGCGACGTGGCGTATCTCACGCGCTTGTGGAAGGTCATGGATAAGCGGATCAAGACCGTGGCCACGCCGTGCGAGCTGTATGGGGAATCCGATCTGCTCATCCGGACGATCCGCGACGTGCTGCGTCCGTCGATTGGCGCGATCGTGGTTGATTGCGAGTCGGCGCACGAACGAGCATCTGCGTTCCTGCGGGTGGTGGCGCCGCGGTCGGCTCCGAAGATCATTCGATACCGCGGCCCCGCCCCGATCTTCCACGCCTTTGATGTCGAACGGCAGATCGAGATGATCCACAGCCGCGAGGTTCCGCTTCCGTCCGGGGGCAAGCTCGTGATCGAGCAGACCGAGGCGCTGGTGGCCATCGACGTGAACTCCGGTCGCAGCCGCAGCGCTCGAGACAGCGAGACCAACGCCTACCGGACCAATTGCGAAGCCGCGGACGAGATCTGCCGGCAGCTTCGCCTGCGCGACCTTGGCGGTCTGGTCATCAACGATCTGATCGACATGCACATGACCAGGCATCGACGGGATATCGAGGAGCGATTCCGTCAGTGCCTCAAACGAGATCGCGCCAAGGCGATGGTGCTGCCGATCAGTGAGTTCGGCATCCTGGAGATGACTCGGCAGCGCATGCGCCCGAGTTTGCGCAAGAGCCATTACATGCCTTGTGGGCAATGCGACGGCCACGGCGAGATCAAGACGCCGGAGTCGGTTGGGGCAGACGCGATGCGGGAAGTTGGGTTCCTCTTGCAGTTTGAGCGGGTGAAGCGCGTGGAGCTGGTTTGTTCGCCGCGCGTGGCGTCGGTGCTGCTCAGCAGCCGGCGGAGAGAGCTCGTCGCGCTCGAAGACGGCGTCCAAAAGAAGATCGAGGTGCGTGTAAGCGACGCGATCGCCGTGGATCGGGTTGATTACTATGCGTACGACGAGCGCAACGTCAGCATCGACATCAGCAAATTGCCGGCTCTGAAGCCGCCGACCGTGGCTCAGTTGGAACTGGACGATCGAACATCGGCCGCGGAGGCGAAGACCAAGGGCCAGACCGCGAGAACCTCGACGAAGAAGCGACGGCGGCGACGAGGATCGGCGTCCGCTCCGGACTCGGCCGAACCAACCGCGATTCAGCCGGAGGATCTTGAACCGGACGAGGCTCAAACCAAGCCTGATGAATCGACAACAGACGCGATCTCGGAAGACACGGCAGGCTCCAAGAAGAAGCGTCGACGAAGACGGCGTCGATCCAAGGTCCGTGAGGAAGGAAGCGAAGACGGCGCGATTCGAGTTCACGAGTTGGCCAACGAGTTGAACGTTCGATCGCGTGAAGTGCTGACTCGATGCGGAGTCGACGAGGTGCCGGACATCACGAATCACATGTCGTCGATGACATCCGGTGCTGCGGATCAGATTCGCGCGTGGTTTGCAAAGGAGTCGTCGGTTGGGACGGTGGAAGGACAGGCCGCGACGAGCGAGAACGGTCAGACGCTACAGTCTGGGGGAACGAAAAAGAAATCTCGGCGCAGGCGATCGAAAAAGCGTGGCCACTTGACGGAAGAGGCGCCGCCCGTCGCACCGATCGCCCAGGAGGAGCCGCCCGACCCGGTGACGGACAACGCCGAAGCTGCCAGCGGCGGCGCAACGAAGAAGTCGCGTCGGCGTCGCAGAAGGTCCAAGCCCGCCGACGAGCCGATCTCCGTTGCGACAAGTGCGGACGTCGATCCACCAAGCCCGCCGCGGCGAAAGGCGCTGTATCGAAGTCGCGTGTCGGTCTCCAAAGCGGTTCGGGAAGAAGCGCCCAGGACGATTGACGAGTGACCAAGCCCACGCCTCACCGCCGTCGGAGACTGATCCTGCTCGGCTCCACGGGTTCCATCGGCGCGAACACGCTGCGCGTGGTGGAGGCTTTGCACGACCAAGGTCTGTTCGAGTTCGACATTGTCGGTTTGGCCACGGGCTCCAATGCCAAGACGCTGTGCGAGCAGGCGCGTCGATTCGACGTTCAACATGTCGCGGTCGCCGACGCCGAGCAGTCCAAGTCACTGGCCCAGATTCCGCATGTATACACCGGTCCCGACGCCGCGGTTGAACTGATAGACGCGGTGGCGCAACGCGGCGACCTCGTGGTGGGCGCGATGGTCGGGGCTGCGGGCGTGCCGGCGACTTTGGGGGCCATCGAACGCGGTTGCGACATCGCCTTGGCGAACAAGGAGACACTCGTTGCCGCCGGTGCGCTCGTGATCCCCAAAATTCGACAACATGGGGTGACGCTCTTGCCGATCGACTCCGAACACAGCGCGATCTTCCAATGCCTCCAGGCCGGCCGATCGGTCGACCACGTGAAGCGCCTCGTGCTCACCGCGTCCGGCGGGCCGTTTCGAACCTGGTCCAAAGATCGCTTGTATCACGCCACCATTGAGCAAACGCTCGATCATCCGACGTGGAACATGGGTCCGAAGATCACCGTTGATTCCGCCTCGCTCATGAACAAGGCGTTGGAGGTGATCGAGGCGCATTGGCTGTTCGATCTGCCCGCGAAGAAGATCGAAGTGGTTGTTCATCCCCAATCGATCATTCACAGCTTCGTGGAGTTTGTGGACGGCTCGGTGATCGGGCAACTCTCGCCGCCGGACATGAGGATGCCGATCCAATTCGCGCTGACCTGGCCGCAGCGAACCGCCGGATGCAGCCCGACGATGGACTGGTCGAAGCCGCATCGGCTCGAGCTGGAGCCGGTCGATCATGATCGGTTCCCGGCGCTGCGGCTTGCCTATAAGGTCATCGAATTGGGGGGAACGGCCGGGGCGATCTTCAACGGGGCGAATGAGGCCGCGGTGGAGGCGTTCCTGGCCGGCCATATCCCCTTCGGGATGATCACCGAACTGGTGGGCGAGGTGCTGGGGGCCATCGAGGCCACGCCGATCACGAGCCTGACTGACGTGATGCGAGCTGATGAGGCGGCCCGCGCCGAAGTGGCGCGTCGAGTTGCCCCACGGACCCAGCGCGCCTGTGATGATGCCGCCGCCGTGCGCTCCTCGGCCGCCCCCGGTTGAACCAGGCCCATTGACGTGCCGATATGCTCTAGCCGACGACCTTTGGATGCAATCCTTCCCACCCGCCCGGAATAATGAAACGACATGGACTTTCTAAGCACCGCAACCAACATCGCCCTGATCATCTTCGGCTTCGGCGCGCTGATCTTCGTGCACGAGATGGGGCACTTTCTCGCGGCCAAGTGGGCGGGCATTCGCACCGAAGCCTTCGCCATCGGCATGGGGCCTTCGATCGCTTCGTGGCGAAAGGGCATTGGTTTTGTGGTGGGATCAACGCACGCCAAAGTCGTGTCGCGCACCGGCAAGGCGTCGGCCGACCTCAGCGATGCCGAGCTGGCCAAGCACGGCTTGGGCGAAACCGAGTATTCCCTGCGCTGGCTGCCGCTAGGCGGGTTCGTCAAGATGCTCGGCCAGGAGGACGCGAACCCGAACTATGTCTCGGACGATCCCCGCAGCTATAACAGTTGCCCGATCGGCAAGCGCATGATCGTCGTCTCCGCGGGCGTGGTGATGAATCTGCTCCTGGCGGTAGTGCTTTTCATCGCTGCGTTCATGGTCGGGGTTCGGTTCGAAGCGCCGGTGATCGGGTCCGTGGCGTTCGACCTGCCGGCCGGAACCACCGCGCCGGATAATGCCGAGCAGCTTGGCATCGAGGAGCTGGGATTGTTGGCCGGCGACCGGGTGCTGTCCATCGACGGCACGCCCGCGCACACGTTCGCTGACATTGCCATCGCCTCCGCCATGGCCAAGCCGGGCGAAGAATTGAAATTCGACGTCGCGCGGCCAGGGTATGCGCAGCCGCTCGTTTTCACGCTCACGCCGAAGGAGCAACCGGGCGGCGGACTGTTGAGCATCGGCGTTGCTCCGGGCGTGTCAACGACGCTGTTGGGCCCCCCGTCCGACGAGCTTTTGCAACGAGCGCTGCAAACGACCGGCTTGGGTGAGCTCGGCGTGGAGGGGGGCATGCGGTTGATGGCGATCAATGGCAAGGATGTCACCTCGTATGGGGAGCTCGACCGGGCCGCGTCCGCTTCCGACGGCCGGCCGCTCGATACGCTTTGGTACGCCGTGGATTCGGACGGCGAGCCGCAAGGCGGACCCGTTCACGCTTCGCTTGGGGTTCTGCCCGTCTATACGCAGTACCGACAACGCGAATCAACCGCCGACTTCGGTCTGCTGGGCTTCTCGCCTCTGGTGCGCATCGCGCACGTTGACGAGAAAAGCCAAAACTTCGGCAAACTCCTGCCCGGCGATGTCATCATTCGCCTCGGCGACGTCGATTACCCCCGGCGATCCCAGGTGGCGCCGCTGATCCAGGAGAACAAGGGCCAACCGCTGACCGTAGTCGTTCGGCGCGATGGCGAAGCCGTCACGGTGCAGTGCAAGGTGAGTCGCAAAGGCCGGCTGGGAATCGGGCTGTCCAATGCCGACGATCTTCTGGTGACGGCCAAGCCGATTTCCATCTTCGCCCGCCACAATGCCCAGGATCCGACGCAGATTGACGATCTCACGACGCCGATCGCGGACTTTCCGCCCTTGGGTGGGACCGAGATCGTCGCCGTGGACGGTGCGGCGGTTTCGACCTGGCCTCAATTCAGGGCCGCGTTGCAAAAGAGTACGAGCCTGGCCTCGGCGAACGGGACGGATGCCGTTGTTCATCTGACGATCGTTCACCCCACGCAAGGTCGGCCGCGCGAGGACTTCGCCGTCTCGCTCGATGCCGAGGAAGTCGCCGAGCTACACGCTTTATCCTGGATTACCGAACTCGCCCCGTATTACTTCGAGCCCGTCTACACGACGCTGACCGCTGAGGGAAACCCCGTCCGCGCCGTCGTCATGGGCTTCAGGCAAACGTACAAGTTCATGATGAACGTCTACCTGATGCTCGATCGGCTCATCAGGGGCAGCATCGGCGTGGACCAACTGCGCGGGCCCGTGGGGATCGTACACATCGGCGTCCAGGTCGCTGAGCGCGGCATCATGTACCTCGTGTTCTTTTTGGCCGTCATCAGTGCGAACCTCGCCGTGATCAATTTCCTGCCCTTGCCGATCGTGGACGGCGGACTGTTCCTGTTCTTGATCTACGAGAAGCTCAAAGGTCGGCCGCCGTCGATCGCCTTCCAGAACGCAGCCACCATCGTGGGGCTGGTCCTCATCGGCACCATCTTCCTCGTCGTGACGTGGAACGACGTGACGCGATTGCTCAGCTGAGGTAACCAGCACAGGTGTCCGAGTCGAAGGTCGCGATCGTGACGGGGGCGGGGACCGGGATCGGGCGCGAGATCAGTGTGCAATTGGCCGAAGCAGGCTACCGGATCGTGCTGGTAAGTCGGTCGCAGGCGCACCTTGAGACGACCGCGGCCGAGATCAACCGGCGCGTGAGCGAGCCGCCTCAGACGTTGATCGTGCCCGCCGACCTGACTGATCAGCAACAGGCGGCGGCCGTCGTCGATCGTGCAATTGAGCAATGGGGGCGGGTGGATGTGCTGGTCAATAACGCTGCGGTCGCCCCGAATAGCCGAATCGATGAAACGACCCACGCGGAGTTGCTCGCGGCTTTCTCGCTCAATCTCTTCGCTCCGGCGCTGTTGGCAGCGCGCCTCTGGGAAGTGTTTCAGCGTCAAAAAGGCGGTTGCGTAGTGAATATCTCGTCGATGGCGACCGTCGATCCGTTTGACGGCTTGTCGATCTACGCCGCTTCCAAGGCCGCGCTGGAGAGCCTGACCCGATCAATCGTCAACGAAGGTCGGCCGTGGGGAATCAGCGCCTACGCGATCGCGCCGGGAGCGGTGGAAACGCCGATGCTCCGGTCGCTGCTCACCGAACAACAGCTCCCGTCCGAGAATACGCTGTCGCCGGCGGCGGTGGCGCGGGTGGTGGTTCAGTGTGTTATCGGCCGGCGCTGCGATGATCTGGGACGCACGATCGTGCTGCCGAGCCCGTAAGTCCGGGAAATGTCGCAAGGCTGTGTGCTGTGGGCAAGGCGGGGATCGTCAAAGATCGCTCGACTTCTCAATTCATGGTTGGCTTCGTCCACTTTTTATTGGAACGTAGAAGTGCCGAGGGGTCTGGACCGCCGGGACGGGCCCCGTCGGGACAAGCCTGGATGAGCCATGAAACACCAAAGAGTTGATCAAGGATAGGGGGGCAGCACGATCTACGGTTCAGATAGAGAGTTTGATCGCCCGCGCCTGCTCATCGTCGAGCATAATGCCTCGACGACGAAGCTGATGCTCCAGTCGCTTGGCCGAGCGTGCTTGGGGCCCGGTGTTGCCGAGCACGTCGATCCTGCGCAGATGCGGGAGATATCCTGCGCCTGCGGCGACCGCGAGCCTCGCGCCGCGTGTTGCGTCGTGATCGGATCGTTGCGCCAGCTTCACCGATTCAATCTTGATCGCTGCGACGTCGTCATCTGCGCCGTTCATTTGCCCGATGGCTCCGGGTTGGACGCGCTGGCGTATGTGCGCGGTGTCCGGCCGGAGCTTCCCGTGCTCCTGATCGGCAATCCGGGCGAAACCACGGTGGCGGTGGAGGCGATCCGGGCCGGGGCCCTGGATTTCCTCGTGGCGAGCAACGCTGACTTACGGGCCCTGCCGTTGGCCCTGGAGAAATGTCTCGCTCATCAGCGCATCAAGCACGAGAACGAGCAGCTTCACCTGGACCTCAGTCGCTCCCTGGCCGAGCTTGCCCGCAAGAATCAACAACTCCAGGATGCCAATCGCAAGCTCGAGGCGATGGCTCGAACGGATGATCTCACCGGGCTCTACAACCGGCGCTACCTGAACGAGCAACTCGATCGCGCTTGGGCCCAAGCGGTGCGCAGCGATCGGCCGCTCGCGTTCATGATGATCGACCTTGATCGATTCAAGGAAACCAACGATAGGTTCGGCCATCAGCACGGTGACGCGGTCCTGCGGCGGGCGGCCAAGGTCATCGAAGCGAACTGCCGGCAGGTGGACGTTACCGCCCGGTATGGCGGGGATGAGTTCTGCGTGCTCATGCCGAACACCGAGGTTCAAGAGGCGGTCCGCGTGGCCGAGCGAATACTACGCGAATACGAGAACGCCAACGGGGTCAAATCCGAGAACGAGCCGCGGCTGGGGATGTCAATCGGCATCGCGCACATCGACCTGAGTCGCCCCGCGAATGCCGAGCAGCTCATCCGCCATGCGGACGAAGCGATGTACGCAGCGAAGTCCGACGCGGCGAACCGGGCGATGCTTCGGGACGCCGACGGCGTATATGCGCCGAGCTCCGGCGAACGGATCGCCGCCCCGGATTACCGCCGGTCGAACGAGGCTTTGTAACCACAGATAAACACAGATGGACACGCTGTCCCGGGTAGAGAATGGTCCCCGACCTCTCTTGCTGAGAATATGGCGTGACACTTCGCCCGGGTTTTCCCTAGTTTTGATTTCCGGCGGTTACCAAAACAGGGCAGAAAACGGTTCCCCGATCCCTTCTCGCGCCGCCACAGTAGGAATCCCGTGCTGAAACGGTGGGCGCCGATGGACGAACACGGTATCCTGCCCAATCGGATGGACGGCACGCGGCAGGGCGCGTGCTATATGTGAAATCTCGGCTCGCCAGTGAGTCAGACGATGACGACCCGATTCTTAAAAGTGCGCATGGGCCGGGCCGTTGGGGCTTCACCTAGTACGGTTCGTAAGAATGCCCTTGAAGCATCCCACTTGGCGGTGCGGATGTTTCACGTGGGTCACGGGGAAGCGATTCTCATCGTCTTTCCAGGGCGACGGACGTGGCTGATCGACGCTGGCTGCACCAACGCCAAGAACAAGAACGAGATTTTGGGCAACCGGATACTCGACTACCTGGACGAAAATGATCTGTTCCTCGAGGCAATCATCCCAAGCCATCCGCACGCAGACCATACGTTGGCGATGCAATCAGTTCTGGAACTGGAGTCGGATCGCGTCGCCGAGCCCATAACTGTGTATCGCAGCGACGATCCGGCCTGGGATCGCAAGAAGGATCCGAAGTGGATCGCCAAGTTTCGCAAGGCCGTCAGGCCGTTCGTCCGGGAGGAAATCTTCAAAGACAGCCTTGAGGAGATCGAAACTCCTGTAGGTGCAGATGCCGAATGCCTCATGTTCTCCAACGGCAAGACCACGAAACAATATCGAAGCCTCTTCGTGTACCTTCGCTTCCACAACGCCCGGTTTTTGTTTACCGGTGACGCGACCAAGAAGTATGAAAGGGACATCATCTTTGGCTTCGACCAGTTTGACTTCACTGCAGACGTTCTAAAGGTCACTCATCACGGCAGCGAGCATGGGACCGATCCGTCAGTTCTGAACGCCGTCAACCCGGGGATTGCTATCGCTTCGACCGGTCCCGATGCAGGCCACCGACTGGAGCAAGTGACGTTGGACGAGCTGAACGACAATAACGCAAGGGTCTTTGAAACCCTGGTCGACGGCGATATCACGCTTCAGACAGACGGGCTGCCGTTCGAGAAGGGCGTTCTCTTCAAGGTGATCACCGAGACTCCGGGTGAGTTTGCGAGCGAGCTTGAGACCACCATCGATCCGACAGGGGGACGTCCCTGACCAGCGTTTGCTCGATCGAAGTTAGGC
>JACZXL010000150.1 GCA_022571635.1 Planctomycetota bacterium | reverse complement strand
GTTTGGACGCCAAAAAAAGGGGGGGCCGCCTTTCCCCAGGGTCTCGGTCAGGTCGCGGTACGGATGGTTCGGGCAGTCCGCATGCGGTGGCCATGGTTCGTGCCGATGCCTCAAGGTCCACGGAACGCCGCGTTCGAATCAGAAGAGGCAGCCTGAACGACCCTCCGGACAGAGAAATCGTGTCTTGCGGCTTTTTTTGACCCCTCGTTTCGAGGGGGCTGGAGTCTCCTTGCCAACCCACCCAAACTACCGGCGCGGGGCCTGCTCGACATCGCTGCGGACGGCTGGAACAAAAAGAACCCCCTCCTGCGGCAGGCAACGAGGGGGTTCGATGTTGAACCGTCGCGAAAGCGCATCGCGCCACACGACGGCTTTGGGGGGCCTCAGGAAGGCACGGTCTTATCCAGGACGAGCGCATTGCCAATCCGCCGGGACGCGGCGCTGCGCCCTCAACTACGTTACGAGGATAGCAGGATGTACGCTGAATTCAAGATAAACATATCTGAAAATAAGGAAAATCTCGGCCCGTGCAAAGTGGCGAGGCGACTCAAGCCGCCTCGCCGCGGATTTGAGGGCGAACAACATCACCCTAACGTATTGATACACCTTGATTTGCGCGTATCCACGCCCATCCGACCGACGGGATTCCTACAACACGCCCCGGTGTCGTAATCCAGCCTTCTCGCCGGATACTCCCGATTGCGATCGACTGAATCCGGCGACGAATGTGGCTCCTGGTAAATAGGTGCCATTGCGTCCCATATCACCGGCATGAAGTTGCGCCATGTCGTTGTTTGTTCCAATCTTGAAGAGCTCGGTCGAGTGTCATGAAAGACATCGACCTGCAATCGGCGCAGGAAGTTTGTTTTCGGTATATGAATATCGATCTGCGAAGAGTGCCGTCAGTCTGGTTTCAAGAAGAAATAGAACAGCCGGCCATGGGCCTTGACCGCCCCGGCCAGGCGGCCTGCCTCGTCGCCGATGCCTTCGAAGATGTCGGCTCGCCCCGGTCCTTTGATTGCGCCGCCGCTGTCTTGATCCAGAAGGAATCGCACGGTCCAGGTCGTCCCGTTCGTTTCGTCAACCATCGGCGTTCGCACCAGGACGAGACCGCCCGGCGGGTAGATGGTCTTGTCCGTCGCTAACGACGCTCCGGCCGTCAATGGAACGCCAAGCGACGCGAGCGGCCATTGGTCCTCTCTATACTCTTTGAAGAACACATACCGTGCGTTTTTCAGCATCAGCTCCCCAACCGTAGCTGGAGTCCGTTCAAACGCCTCCCGGATAGTCTGCATGCTCACTTCCGCTGCGCTGAGCAATCCCTCCGCGACGAGCAGCTTGCCCAGACTCGTATACTGGTGCTCGTTGGTGGCTGTGTACCCGACATACATCGTGTCTTGAACGCCGAGGCGAAGGCCGGCGGAACCATTGACGTGAATCAAATACACATTGAGCGGGTCGTTGAGCCAGACGAGTTCATGACCGGCCAGGAGATCGTCCCGTTTGATCTCAAGGCGAGTCGGCCAACGGCCCGCGGCAACGTACTTGCGCCTCAGATCACTGGGAAGCTCATACAGCGGGTATCGAAACTCTGCATTGGGTTGTCGGCGTGCGGGGTATTGGGGCGCAAAGTAGGCGGTGAAGAAGACCGTGCCTTTGCCGTCGTATCCGATCGATTCGTAGATATCAAACTGCGCGGTCAGTTGATGAACGAAATCATGGGCGTTCTTTGTGCCGGCCATCAACTCGCGCAGCGCAACGAGACTTCGCCGCGCCTGGACATGGGTGATCGGCGGATACTCCCAGGGAAAATACCGCTTACTTGAGGCATGATCGAACCACGCTATGCTGCGATCCATCGCCTGTATGAGTTGATCGGATTTGTTCTCAAAGGCATCGGTCAGCCCGGCGAGGGTTTCCGGCGCAACCACGATCCGAAGCGCCCGCTCACCCGGCGCCAACGGACGAGCGTAATCCGAGGTCGTGCGACATCCACAGAAGGCGAAACAGGCAAGGAGCGCAAGCCCGGTACGACGGATCGATCGCCAACGAGCCATGCTCAGAGGATAACATAGATCGGGCATCGTTCTCCGCGTGCGACGAGATCCTATTCTCTCCGGTAAGCGATCTTCCCGCCCACGATCGTCATCTCGACGTTCGTGTGGGGAATCTCATCTTCAGCGATGCTCAGGATGTCCTGCGACAACACGACAATATCCGCCAGCTTGCCTGGTGTGAGCGTTCCTTTGAGATCATCCTCGAACGCAGCATAGGCGGCGTGAATCGTATACGACCGCAGCGCCTCCATTCGGCTCATCCGTTGGTCGGCGAAAAACACCGATCCATCATTGAGTCGCCTGGAGACCGTGGCGTAGTACGAGGCGATCGGCGACACGTCCTCCACCGGCGTGTCCGTGCCGTTCGTAACGATCGCTCGGCTTTGCATGAGCTTCTGCCAGACATACGCGCCTCCGTTTGCTCGTTCGTATCCGAGTCGCGCAAGCACCCATGGTGCGTCGGATGTGCAGTGAATGCCCTGCATTGACGCGATCACACCAAGCTGTCCAAAGCGCGGGATATCAGCGGGATGAAGGTGCTGCGCATGTTCAATGCGCCAGCGCAGATCCTTCCTCTGCGGGTTGGCGGCGAACGTCTTCTCGAAAATGTTCAGCACCTCGCGATTAGCGCGATCGCCGATTGCATGCACGCACAGTTGCAGACCATTCTCGATGGCGATTTGGGCGGTCTCGGTGACATCTTCGAGCGTCGCCGTGGCAAGCCCCGTGCTTTGGGCGCTGTCCGCATAGGGCTCTAACAGCCACGCGCCGCGCGATCCCAAGGCTCCGTCAATTGATCGTTTGATCCCGCCGACCGTCAGATAATTGTTTCCAACGCGCTGAAGTGCCTTGTAGCGATCGATGTTTGCGCGAATGCTCGCATTGGGTTCACGAATCATCACCCACAGCCGAATCCCAAGCTCTCCACTGTCAGCCATTTCGGCAAACGTATTGATGACGCTAAACGAGGAGCCCGCATCTTGAAACGACGTCACGCCTTTGGATAAACACTCTTTCGTCGCCAGTTCAATAGCGCGGCGGGTGAGGTCGGTCGTGTTTTCACGGTCACCGCTGACGGATTGCGCGCGAGAGAGGAGCGCTGATGCGCGCTCGCGAAATATGCCGATGGGTTGACCGTGGTCATCGCGAAGAATCTCACCGCCGGGTGGATCCGGAGTTGCTGCGCTGATTCCCGCCAGGTCCATCGCTTTCTTGTTGGCGAAGCTTGCGTGACCACTGGCGTGAGACAGAAACACCGGATTGTCTGGTGAAACACCGCTCACGCCGTGATGCGTTGGAAATCCTTCGACCGCGCCGCGCGGCGCCTCGTCCCATTTCTCCTGATGCCAACCGCGACCAACGATCCACTCGCCGGGGCTCGCCTTTGCAACCGCAGCTGCGACCATTTCAATGACTTCACCCCAATTGCGCACCGCCATCAAATCGAGATTCATCTTTGCCAGCCCCAGCGACGTAAAGTGTCCGTGGCCTTCGATAAAGCCGGGAATCGCCAGCTTGCCCTGTAGATCGATGATCATGGTCGAGTCGTCGGTGAGCGCTTTCATCTGCGCGTTCGATCCAACGGCAAGGATTCGATCGCCACGGATAGCGATGGCCTGGACTTCTCCGATCGCCTCGTCAACCGTGACAATCTTGCCGTTGCGCAAGATCATGTCGGCCTTGGCTGTCGCCTGTGTTTGCCCCATCGCGGATCGGGTAAAGCCGCGATCGCCGGCGACCATGACGCACGCAACGATCAACAGTCGTAGCACCCAAGTTTTCATAGCGGTCTCCTTCACTTCATCGTGGTCTGCCCGCAGCCTCCCAGCCCGCACAGTGTACCGTGATTCCGACGAGCAAGTACGACACACAGAACGCGGCGTTCACGGCTTGTTTGTCGCCGTCGGCTCGAAACTCTCACTTCAGTGTAGGCACCTATTTGGGGCTATCATTGGGGCCATCCATGGAAGTCTTACCGCTCAAACCATTCGACGAAATGACACCAGCCGACTACGCCCACATCGGTCTGAAGTGTGGCCTCGAGGTGCATCAGCAGCTTTGGACTCGGTCGAAGTTGTTTTGTCGATGCCCGGCCGGCCACTACAGCTCGTCATATGACGCCGAGGTGCTGAGGCACATGCGCCCTACGCTCTCGGAGATGGGTGAATATGACGGTACGGCGTTGATGGAAAAGAAGACACGGAAGAACATCACGTACCGGCTCCACCACGCGACCGTCTGCACCTACGAATTTGATGACACGCCGCCGTTCCTCATCGACGATCAAGCAATTGATATCGCGCTGGAGCTCGCGCTGCTTTTGAGATTGAATCTCGTCAACGAACTTCACATCGCGCGCAAGCAATACCTTGATGGGTCGATTCCCACCGGCTTCCAACGAACGACGATCCTCGGCGTCGACGGCTGGCTCCCGTTCAAGGATCGCACGATCCGTATCAGACAGTTGGGGCTGGAGGAGGATTCATGCCGTGAGGTTTCCGATCACGGCCACGAACGGACATACCTGACGGATCGTCTGGGCATGCCGTTGATCGAAGTCGTCACCGAGCCGGAGATGTTCACGCCGCAGGAGACGGCTGAAGTGTGCAATCTGATCCGCAAAGTATGCCGCAGCACGCAAAAGGTCCGGCGTGGTTACGGCGCAACGCGACAGGATGTCAATGTCAGCGTTGAAGGCGGAACTCGAGTTGAAATCAAGGGCGTGCCGCAGATTTGGCGTATTCCAAGGTTGATCTACAACGAGGCGAGTCGACAAGTAGCGCTGCTTGGAATCATGAAGGAACTCAATCGACGAAACGTTACGCCGGACACGATCACAACGGCTTCCAAGGATGTGACGGAACTGCTAGTGAAAGCAAGTTATGCTCCGGTTCGTTCGGCGATTGAGCGGAACTTAAAAGTGCGCTGCGTGAAGCTTTGCGGGTTTGCTGGACTGCTCAATACACCGACGCAGGAGCACACGATCTTCGCCAAGGAGTTTTCCGATCGAGTGCGCGTGATTGCCTGTCTCAGTGAGCTTCCGAACATCGTCCATAGCGACAGCGCATCCGAATCACTGTGGCCGCAGGATTGGCAGAAACTCCGAAAGCGAATGCAGGCGCACGAAGACGACGCGCTCATTCTCGTCTGGGGCGATGATCGTGATGTGCAGACTGCGTGTGAGGAGATTGTGATCCGCGCGACCGAAGCGACAAGCGGCGTGCCCAGTGATACTCGACAGCCGCTCAAAGACGGGACGAACGGTTTTGAGCGCGTGCTTCCCGGCGCGGAGCGCATGTACCCCGATACCGATCTACCGCCAATCGAGATTCCTGCTGAACGGGTCAACAAAGCGCGTGCCGTCATGCCGGAGTTTGTCTGGGAGACAGAGGCGACGTTTCGCCAAGGAGCGATGGTTGAGGACGATATTCAATGTCTGTGCATCTCACCCCGCGTGCCTCTGATTCAACGTGCGATGAACGAGTTGGGGCTCTGTGGCAAATTGCTCGGTGTTCTGCTCGCACAGCGAATGCGCGCTCTGGCCCGTGCCGAACGAAGACCCGAGCGCTTCAGCGACGAAGCACTCTTTGCAATACTCCAAGCACATTCGCAAAAGCGCTTGGCGAAGGAGGGTATCGCATGGTTGATGGAGCTGATATTAGTCCAGTCCACCAAAGATGAAATCACAGGGGCTGATGTCATTGCAGTATTGGACGAATTGGATATTCAGACGATTACGGATCAAGAGCTTCAATGCAAGGTGGCTTGCGCGATTGAAGCAGTGGACCCGACGCAGTTCCCGACCGTTACCAAACTCCAGCGTTTCCTCATGGGCGAGCTCATGAAGGATCTCATCGGACGTGTCGATGGCTGGCGAATGTTGGATTGCCTCACAGCAACCATGCGTACCGGCGAACCGAACCTTGCAGAGCAACGGACGGGAACATGAACGGGACGGCAGCTACAAAGACGACTGATGGCTATCGTGGGCCCGGACTTGCGGTGCTCCAGCGCCATGGTGTAGGCGTTTGGAGTGATGTCGACGTGCAAACGACCGATGGTCACTTCCGAGGAATTATCCTTCCGCGCTCGGAAACCGCGGACGACAAGCACATCGTCCTGAAGCTGAGTAGCGGCTACAACATCGGCGTAGCTGCCGAGACCGTCAAAAGCATGACCGAGCACGGCCGGCGCACCGCAAACTACAAGATCCCGGAACAAGAGTTCCCAATCGACGCCGGCAAACCTAACATCGTTCTTTTCGGAACGGGAGGGACGATCGCCAGCCGCCTTGATTATCGATCCGGAGCGGTTATCCCGGCATTTAGTCCCGGTGAACTGTACGGCTCGGTGCCCGAGCTCGCTGATGTGTGCAACTTGCGCACGGAGAAACTGTTCGGCGTGTTCAGTGAGAACATGGGGCCAGAGCAGTATATTACGCTCGCGAACCGCATCGGCCAAGCCATTGAAGAGGGAGTAGATGGCATCGTCATCGGTCATGGGACGGATACGATGCACCACACGGCAGCGATATTGACGTTCATGGTGCAGAATCCGCCGATTCCAATCGTCATGGTTGGATCGCAGCGCTCCAGCGATCGGCCGAGTTCCGACGCGGCGCTGAATCTGATCTGTGCAGTCAAGACCGCGGCTGAGAGTGACATTGCAGAGGTGGTCGTGTGCATGTTCGGGCCGACCTCCGATGAATACTGCCTGATCCATCGCGGCACGCGGGTGCGCAAGATGCACTCCAGCTACCGATCAACCTTCCGCACGATCGGCGATATTCCACTGGCCATGATCGATCCGCAAACTATCACGCTCTTCCGTGATGATTACAAGCGACGCCGCCGCGATCGCGAGGTGCATATCAACACTGCTTATAGCGATGAAGTGACGATGCTATATTACTACCCGGGGATGAAGCCGGACGTGATGGAAGCAATGATCGAGACGGGTTATCGCGGCATTGTCATCGCAGGCACGGGTCTCGGGCATGTCAATAAACCCACGTACCGCGCATTACAACTCGCCATGGATAAGGGTGTGCACGTCTATATGACCGTGCAAACGCTCTGGGGATTTGTGGGGATGTACGTCTACGAGACCGGGCGCGAGATGATGGCGCTCGGCGTCGTGCCCCTGGCGAACATGCTGCCGGAAGTCGCGTTTGTCAAGCTCTCTTGGGTGCTCGGTCAGACCGATGATCGCGAAGAGGTTAAGCGCCTGATGCTCAAAAGCATCGGCGACGAGATCACCGAGCGTGAACCGTATAATGGATATTTGATCTATCAGGGCGCGGTGCCGGAGGTTCAGGAGTTCCTCAAGAAGATCAAGCGATAGCGGATGTCGATAGGCCGTACTTGTCGGTACGGATTTTAGAGGCCAAGTGTACGAGATGAAAAGAACAATGCGAACGATCGCACAACTTGCAGCAGTCGGCTTGGTTGCTGCGTTAGGCTCTGCTCTGGTTGGACAATCCAGCCCCGAGGCGCCGTCGATTGCTGACGCCTACCGAAGCGCCGCCGAGCAGATTATTCAGGCAACACTTGCACAGAACGACGGCTACACGAAGCTCGAGGAACTCTGCGACGGCATCGGCCATCGCCTGAGCGGGTCGCCGCAGTTGGATCAGGCGATTCAATGGGCGGCGGACGCGCTGCGCGCCGACGGTCAGGAGAATGTGCGGATCGAGAAGGTGATGGTTCCGCATTGGGTGCGAGGCAAAGAAGCGTTGACGATGACGGAACCGCGGCGCGCACCGATTGCGATGCTCGGGCTGGGTGGATCGGTCGGCACACCGCCGGAGGGAATCACTGCCGCTGTGGTCGTTGTCAAGGATGAGGACGAACTGGAAGCGCTCGGTGAAGATGCGCGCGGCAAGATCATTCTGTTCAACAATCCGATGCCACAATACGATCCCGAGAATGGGTCAGGCTATGGAAGAACGGTTCGCTTTCGCTCCAACGGCGCGCGACTGGCCTCGGAGCAAGGGGCGGTGGCCTGCCTGGTGCGTTCAGTCACAGCACACAGTCTGCGCTCTCCGCACACCGGCGCGATGCGATATGGCGACGCAGCAATCAAGATCCCAGCCGCGGCCGTGTCGACTGAAGATGCCGACATGATCGCGCGCCTGCAGGCGCGAGGCGTGCCGGTTGTTGTGACGTTGAACATGGAAGCGCAAACTCTGGACCCCGCCCCGTCTGGCAACGTGATCGGCGAACTGCGCGGCTCAACGAATCCGGATGAGATCGTCGTGATCGGTGGACACATCGACTCGTGGGACGTCGGCCAAGGCGCGCACGATGACGGCACTGGATGCGTCATGGCCATGGAGGCGATCAACGTACTGCGCCGCTTGAACATGATTCCACGACGGACGATTCGAGTCGTCTTGTGGACCAACGAAGAGAATGGCCTGGCAGGCGCTCGACAATATGCCGAGGACCACGCCGACGAACTAGCCAATCATGTCGCGGCAATCGAATCGGACTCCGGCGGTTTTCGACCGGTGGGGTATTCGGTTGACTGCGCCGATGAAACTCGCCTTGGGATCGCCGCCGAACAATTGCGCGACATCATGAGCCTGCTCGAAACGATCGGCGCTACGGAGGTCGAGACCGGGTTCTCGGGCGCTGACGTCGGGCCGATGAAAGATTCCGGTGTTATCCTGATGGGTCATCGCGTGGAGGGTTCGAAGTACTTCGACTACCACCACTCGCAGGCGGACACGGTGGACAAGGTGGACCCACAGGAATTTTCGCAGAACGTCGCGGTCATGGCAACGGTGGCGTACATCCTTGCCGACATGCCGCAGCGCCTCGGCGAGATCGGGTCGCGGTAGCGACTTCGCACGGCAACCGTGAACAAAAAGGCCGGCGACCACGCGGTTGCGCACGACGATTATCTGTTGCCAATTACTGATTCCTGTAAAAGTTACGTCCTAGCGGCCCTTCATGCCGATGTCTCTTGGCATGAGACCACACGGCACACCCCAATATCTCCAACAACGCCGGGTGCGGGCCGTCGCCATGATTCAAGCCGGGCACGGCGCGACGGACGTGGCGCGCCGACTCAAGGTGGACCCACGCAGCGTCAGACGGTGGAAGGCGGACTATCGCCGCGGCGGCGCGTCCGGCCTTGGCGCGCGTCCGGCATCCGGCCGACCGCCGAAGCTGAG